>NZ_JBSGTG010000015.1:0-33478 GCF_053607285.1 Streptomyces sp. NPDC055140
CCGATCCCAAGCCCTACGTCTGGACCAAGACTGCAGACGAGATTCTCGAACGCCTCGCCAGTTATCTGAACAGAATTCCTGACTCAGAACACTAGGGCCCGTTGTGAAAGTGGATCGGCGCCCCGCAGCCACGCGTTGCGGGGCGCTCCCTCGCGAGCGTTCCCCCTCGGCTGACGGCTCAACGTACCTGGGAGGCGTGACACGACTTCCGAAGGGTCGAGCACTTGAGGCTGGGCTACGCCTCACCCCTCAAGAGGCTGAACTGGGGCATCCCTTGACTCGGACCACCGCCTTAGGAGCGAGGTGGGGGGATCTGGCGTCTGACCTGCAGGATGCGGACCTAGGCACCTACTGACTACGACCCCCGCCGGTAGCCGGAGTTCCCCGTGAGTCCCCGCCCCATCTGGCGCGGTTGTGGCACGGGCACGTTGGCGGCCTGCCTCGCCCGGGGGTCTACCGTCCCCGTGCCCTGACCCACCTGGCGACAACTATGGCGAGACCTGCGATGGCAACGACCGTGACGGCTGCGGGGATCAAGGCTCCCGGGCCCATTGTTCCAAACATTTTCGCCTCCTTAGCTGCCTGTGGCAGTAGCCCGCGATGCACGATCGTGTTTCGCGTGGAGATGAACATGGCAGACCGGTCCTGCTCGAGGAACCTGAAACGGAAAGTCTTGAGCACCATCTGAGCTTGGCTTTCGCCTCGTCCGCGATGACTACGGAGTTGGAGCGGTGGCTTCATCCTTATCAGGTCGATCGAGGTGCTCTCCCGACCTTGATGAACGTCCGCTGAGCGCTGGTCCAGCTACCGCCGAGGTTCAGCGTTGATCGGCGCCGTACGCCCTTGTTGGTGTCGGCCGCTGGTGTCACACGACCCAGGGGCCCTTGACGATTCGGGCCTCGCTCCACGTCAGCCCTTGCCCAGACGCCCAAACTTGCCCTTCTTGGCAGGCTGCTCAGGCTCCAGGGCCTCTTGCTCATACTCAAGCTCGGCGATCGAGACCCGCATGAGAGCTGTGTCCGTGGAGGGGAACGCGTAGCTGTCAGGCCACGTCCTACGAGTGAACTCCACGAGCCATTCCCTGTCCGTGGTCCGGAATACTCTCCGACCGCACTCCTCAGGCTTCAGGGTTCCGTAGCGGGCAGGTACGTGGGTGCGAGCCACCTCAGCAGCCTGAGCGGCGGCCTGCTCCGGGCCTCCATCGACCGGGATCGATTGGAGCAGAAGCGAACGAGAGTCTCCGAGAAGATCCTTTGGGCCCTCCACGAGAATCCACCAACCCCTCTGGCTACTCAATTGCAGGCGCCCTTCGGGACGGCCGTCACGAACGCCGTGAACGCTGCCTTCCCAGCCAGCACCAGGGCGCCCGCCCCCTCGTATCGACGCTGCATGGCGACGCCAGTGGGAGGTCGCCAACTCCCTGAGTAGAGCTTCATGTTGTCGACCGTCGCATGGACCGGGCTTTCATGACAACAGTCAAAGAGTCGCCGCCTGAGTGTCTTCCAAAGTGGTGCACATGACCTATCCGTTCTCGTGAACAAAGTCGCGCACCTCCCCACCATCCCCAACCCACCACTGTACGAACGACCTGGACGCCATGGGCCGCGTCTGCTCGGCTCTGCCTGGGTCGATGGTGGACGGGATGGGAGCTCACCACGCTCGCCACGATGTGCCCGCGGCCGGGAACGGCGCCCCTCCCACCCGGTGCCGGTCGATCCCCCGCCGGAGGCATGCCCTTGACCGCTGGCCGCGTACGTCGGGTGCTCGACTCATGACCTTCGGGCCTATCCACAGTGGGCGGGCGTCGGCGCAGCCGGGAAGCCCGCCCGGCGGAGCGGAGCGCAGCCAGGTGCTTGATGAAGTAGAGAAAGTTCTATCGCGCTGGCGTCAGGCGCTTGCCGTCATGGCTTCGCACATGGGGGCCAGCCCCATCAAGGGCGTCCAGGAGCCGGATCGAGTAGACCTCGGCCATGTACTGCGTGACCTCGTCGGGTGTCAGCCACTCAACGGCCGTCGACTCACTCGACGTTCGTTCGACGCCGCCCGCAGGCTTGCAGCGGAACACCAAGGCGACAATGCCTCGGGTGGTGTTCTTGTAGACCCCGGTCAGCTCGTCCACCTCGACGTGGATGCCGGTTTCTTCCCAGACTTCGCGGCGTACGCCCGCCTCCGGGGTCTCGTCGAGCTCGAGTACACCGCCGGGGAGCTCCCAGGTGCCATTGTCCGCGCGGCGGATTGCCAGGAGTCGGCCGTCGTCGCGCACCACCACTCCGGCTACGGACACGGAGTGCAGTGGCGTTGACTGGCCTTCCTGGGCGCTGTTACTCATGTACAGGAGCATAGGAGGAAGAGAAGGACTATGGGAACTGCAGCAGGAGAGGGGAGGGCCGTACCTCGGTACGTGCAGATCGCTGACGACATCGTTCAGCAGATCAGGGGCGGAGTCCTCAAGCCCGGAGACATGGTGCCGAGTGAGTCGGAGCTGGTGGACCGCTACGAAGTTTCGGGCGGCACGATCCGTAAGGCCATGGTCGAGGTGCGGGCCAGTGGGCTCGTGGAGACCCGGCACGGCAAGGGCTCGATCGTGAAGGACCGGCCGCCGGTGCGGCATCGCTCCTCGGATCGCTTCCGTCGTTCCCACCGCCAAGGCGGCAAAGCTGCCTACCTCGCCGAGTCCGCGCAGTCCGGCGCCACGGCGAAGGTCAGCGTTCTCTACATCGGCCCCATGGAGGCCCCGGAGGATGCGGCCGAGCGAC
Organism: Streptomyces sp. NPDC055140; assembly: GCF_053607285.1. NCBI lineage: Bacteria > Bacillati > Actinomycetota > Actinomycetes > Kitasatosporales > Streptomycetaceae > Streptomyces > Streptomyces sp. NPDC055140. The sequence continues at coordinate 2,757 of NZ_JBSGTG010000015.1, forward strand.
TCGGCGTTGCGGCCGGCACTCAGGTCCTCGCGCGTCGACGCCTCTACTTCCGCAACGGCACCCCGGTCGAGACGGCTTCCTCCTACCTTCCGTGGGACGTCGTGAAGGACATCCCCGAGCTGTTCGCCGAGAACCCCGGCGGTGGCGGCATCTATGCCCGACTCGAAGACCATGGGCACGAGTTCGCCGAGTTCGTCGAGACGCTGCAAGCGCGGCCGGCCTCCAAGGCGGAGGCATCCGAACTGGCGCTGAGCCCCGGTGCGCCAGTGGTTCACCTGATCCGTGAGGCTCGTACGGCCGAAGGTCGCGTGGTCGAGGTGTGCGACACCCTCATGGCCGCTGACCAGTTCGTTTTCGAGTACCGGATCCCCGCCGCCGACTGACGCGCGCTCAACTCCTCACAGCCCGCCGTGACTTATCTGTCGCGGCGGGTTGACTCATGTATAGGAGTGATGCACTCTTCTTCATGTCACTCATGTACATGAGTGACGGAGTTCAGCCTCTGTATAGGAGTGATCCGCTGTGCGTCAGATCCCCGTCGACACCTCCACTGCCACCGTGATGGTCGCCAAGACCCCGCAGGTCAAGATCAAGGACCGCCGGACCGGCGAGATCGCCCTGGATGCCGAGACCGGCGGCAAGTTGATGACCGTGGACGTGATGTTCGCGGCCAACGACGAGGTGGAGATCCTGTCTGTCACGGTCCCCGAGACCGGCGTCTCCGATGAGCTGACGATGGGTACTCCGGTCGCTCTCACCGGCCTGATCGCCCGTCCGTGGGAGAACGAGTTCAACGGTCAGAAGCGGCACGGCATCGCGTTCCGTCGCCGTCGCCGTCACCTCGCTGGTTGCCGGTGCAGCCAAGGCAAAGGCGGCCTGATCATGGGCGAGTTCATCGTCATCGTGCTCGTGGTGGTGGCCGTCGCCGCAGGTCTTCTGCGGTGGCGGCGCCCCGCCTGGTACTGGCTCTGCTTCGGCGCCGTACTCGCCTCGGTGCGGCTTCTGGTCCGCTACACCTCCGTGATGGAGGCCTGCGGGCTCACGGTCCCGCCCTCACGCTGGCGCCTCGCATTCGCCCGGATGGCCAACCGGCCCGTGCCGGAGTCGCGTTCGCCACGCATCCTGCGTCTGCGTCCCACCCGAACCGGCCTCGTCTTACGGCTCAAGCTCCGCCCCGGGCAGGACGCCTTCGACTTCACCGCCGCCACCGACCGACTGCGTCACTCCTTCGGGATGTACGGCGTCAGCTCCCGCGAACTCCGCTCCGGTGTCGTCGAGCTGCGGATGACCGGCTACAACGTCCTTCAGCGTGTCCAGATGCCCGCCCCCAAGACCTCCGGAAGCACGTCACCGCTCCGCGTCCCGGTCGCCCTGCGCGAGGACGGAGCGATCCACTACCGCGCCGTTCCGCACGGCCTGACCCTCGGCGCCACCGAGTCCGGCAAGTCCGTCTACCAGCGTAATCTCGTCTGCGGGCTCGCCCCGCTCGACGTCACCTTGGTCGGCATCGACTGCAAACAGGGCGTCGAACTCTTCCCGCTCTCCCGCCGCTTCTCGGCTCTGGCCGACAACCCGGACACCGCGCTCGACCTCCTCGAAGCTCTCGTTGCCCACATGGCCGACGTCTACCAGCTCATCCGCGCCTAACAGCGCATCAGCGTCGCCGTCCCGGACGCGGAGATCGCCGCCGACATCTGTGACCTGCCCGCCGACCTGCGCCCCACCCCGGTCGTCGTCCTGGTCGACGAGGTCGCCGAACTCGCCCTCTTCGCAAGCAGGGACGAGGAGAAGCGCCGCGACCGCATCATCACCGCCCTGGTCCGCCTCGCCCAGCTCGGCCGCGCGGCCGGCATCTATCTGGAGATCTGCGGCCAGCGCTTCGGCTCCGAACTCGGCAAGGGCATCACCATGCTCCGCGCCCAGCTCACCGGCCGCACCGCCCACCGCGTCAACGACGAGACCAGCGCCAACATGGCCTTCGGAGACATCTCCCCGGACGCCGTGATGGCCGCCATCCAGATCTCACCCGACACCCCCGGCATCGCCGTCGTCGGTGACTCGACCGGCGGCTGGACCCGCATCCGCGCCCCGCACACCTCGCTGCGTGACGCCGTGAACCTCTGCAACGCCCACGCCGACCGCGCCCCGGACCTTCCCGCGCTCGCCGCGTTCCGGCCCGCCGTCGCCGCGTTCTCCCCGGCCACCGTGCCGCTCAGCAAGGCCGCCCCGGTCACGGCCTGACCCCCTCCGCTCCACGGTCGGCGCCACCGCCCCGCGCCAGCTCCCTACCCCGCCCATGCCGAAAAAAGGAGGCCAACCCATGGAAGCCAACGAGGACTTCGCCCGCACCGCCGCCCTCCTCGGCGCACTGGACCTCTACGAGCGGCGATACGAGACCGACGCCGCGTTCGTCCAGGTCCTCGCCCCCGCGCTCGCCCTGTCCCTCCCCATCGGGGTCCTGCCGCCCATGCCGCACCGCGACGGCGACGACCCCACGGAGGACTGACCCATGGCGGCCCGCACCGCGCTCCGCCCGGACGCCGTACTCGTCCAGGCCGTCATCGCCGGAGCCCTCTCCTTCGCCCACCTCCACGACCTGGCCGCCGCTGCCGGACAAGACGGCTGGAAGGCCTGGGCCTACCCGGTCAGCGTCGACCTGCTCCTGGTCGCCGCCTGGCGCCGGCTCCGGGCCGACCGCCGCTCCCGGCTCGCCTGGTGCTGGTTCGCCGTCGCGCTGTTCGCCTCGCTCGGCGCCAACGTCGCCACCGCCGGACTGCTCGACATCGAGCACCCGCCTGCCTGGCTCCGGATACCTCGACCTCGAGAACCGCGTCCTCTACGTGCGCCAGCAGACGCAGCGCCGTCGTGGCGTCCTGTACGACGACGATCCCAAGAGCCGTCGTCGTCGCGTCGTCCCGCTGCCGGGCCTCTGCATCGCGCCGCTGCGCTGGCATCGGATGCGGCAAGCAGCTGCTCGCGCCAAGGCGGGGGAGACCTGGGTGACCGGGTCGGACTACGTCTTCACCACTCGCACCGGACGCCCGGTCGAGCCGCGCAACGTGTACCGCTCGTTCACGCGCGTCGCCCAGTCCGCCGGCATCCGCGTCATCCGTCTCCACGACGCCCGGCACGGCACGGCCACCCTTCTCACGGCGGCCGGAGTCGCGCCCCGCGTCGTGAGGGAGATCCTCGGGCATTCACAGATCAGCATCACCATGGACGTCTATACGCACGTCGTCCAGGACACCCAGCGCGAGGCCATGAGTCACATGGACCGGCTACTCAGGAGGCGTCCCGGTCGTCAGTGACCGCCCCCGTTGATGTCAGACGTAGATGTCAAAGGCCACCTACCAAGATCGGTAGGTGGCCTTTTGGCTGGTGCCCCCGGCAGGATTCGAACCTGCGACACCCGCTTTAGGAGTCCGTTAGAGCCACTCGCGTGATCAGCGACTGCACCTCACTAGCCCTCTGACCTGCGCGTTTATCATCCCGGGTTATCTCGTGGCTTCCCGTAGCATCCCGCAATCATGTGTACGGCATACGTACTGCACGAACGGGAAGCAACATCTGCGAGTGAGTTGTTTTTCGACTCGCATGGTCGTAGAGTCGACTCACTAGCTCCCGGAAAAGGAGCGGCCCCAACTCGGTGCGTCAACACCGTGAAGGGGCCTACGGATCACCTGAGTAAGCAGGAGAACCGCTATGGGAAATCTTCCCATCCCCGTCAAGCCGTCCGCCGACCATCTGCTGGACGCCCCGCTCGAGGATCTCCTCTCCGAGTTCGGGATAGAGCTCAACGTCTACGCGATCGACGAGCCGGAGTTCACCGGCATCGCGGTCGTCAAGGCGGGCCGGATCCGCTTCATCCTTCCCGCGGGCCGGCCGTCGGCCGAGCACGACATGATGGCCCGCGCGATGCTGGGGCGGACGCTCCACGTCGAGCTGCCCGACCTGCCCGCGCCGTACCAGCTGTCGGAGTTCACCGAGGACGGCCAGTCCGCCCTCGTCAACCCGCGCCGGGTGCGTGCCGCATGAGCTCCCACGACCCGCTGTACGACCCGAAGAGCGACGTACACGCGCTCGTCCCACCGCTGCGGCAGGCCCTCGACCGGGCCCGGCAGGTCCTCGACGAGAAGGGCCAGGAGAACATCCACGACCGGGACGCGATGATCCGCGCCGCTTATGGCCTCCACTACGTCCTGCGTGACCTGCTCGCCGCCCTCGACCAGGCGGGAGTGCAGAAGTGACCGAGCCCCGCACCGTGACGCTGAACACGATGGACCACGGGCCGGTCACCTTCGACTGCCCCGCCTGGTGCATCGGGCACGGCTGGCAGCCCGACGGCGAGATCGGCCGGAACGACATCGCCCACAACTCGGTACGGGTGAAGGCCGCCGCGGACACCTACTCCCACGGCTTGCAGTCGCTGCTGTGGGTGTGGATGACGTGGGCGCCGTTCGCCGAACTGGTCCCGCGGGTGTCGGTCGTTCTCGACCTGCACGGCGACTTCGAGGCCGAGGAGATCTCGCATCTGGCCGGTGCGCTGCGCACGGCCGCCCGCCGGATGGAGAAGGTCGCCGCCGAGGCGATCCGCCTGCGAGGTGACCTCGTATGAGCTCCCGATGGCCGATCCGCCGGCCGACCGAGCATGCCGCGCTCCGTGCGGTCGACCGGTCGGCGCGGCCCCTCCCCTCCGTCCCTGCCCTTCTGGCCGCGCTCCTCGAAGCGAACGAGCGCAAGGACCGCGCGGCCGTCTGTCTGTGCGCACATCGGACCGTGCGCTCTGCCCTCCAGGAGGTGGGCGAATGAAGAACATCGATCCAACCCGAGCTCTGGCCATTGCGGCCGGGATCGTCATCGTCGCCCTGACGGCCGCCGCGTTCTGGCTGTCCTACGCGCACCTGGCGGAGGTCGCCCACCAGCACGGCATGCAGGACAAGGAAGTGCGGGCGTGGGCGTGGCCGGCGACGCTCGACCTGTTCATCGTCGCGGGTGAGCTGCTGATGCTGCGGGCCGCGATCGGCCGCAAGGTCGACGGCTGGGCGATCGGCCTTACCGTCGTCGGCTCCGGGGGCTCTATCGCGTTGAACGTGGCCGGGGTCGGCTCGAATGCGGAGCTCCTCGACTACGTGGTTGCCGCGGTGCCGCCCACGGCCGCCCTGCTCGCGTTCGGTGCCCTCATGCGGCAGATCCACCAGGCGCTCATCGAGCACGCCGAGCCGGTCGAGGTGACCACCGAGGTGACCGTCGAGCCGGTCGAGGACGACCAGCCGCAGGCCGCACTGGAGCCTGCTCCGGTGGTCATTCCGGCGGCAGCTGTGATGACGGCCGCGCCGTTCATGTGGGACGACGTGGGCCCGGAGAAGCTGCCCGCGCTGACCGCTGCAGTACCCGCAGAGACTGCCCGGCAGATGGTCACCGAGGTGGTGACCCTCACCCCTGCTGACCTGCGCAGGAAGGCCCGCAGCCTGCACGCAGATGCGGTCAGGTCGACGCGGCGGCCGGTGACCATCAAGACGCTGCAGGACGAACTCGGCCTCAGTCGCCGTGACGCGACCGAGTTGCGCCGCGAAGTCGTGGAGGCCCGGTCATGAGCGACATCGAGAAGGCCGCCCGGGACGCGGTCGAGGCTGCGGAGAACACGGACCTGACACGGCAGATCGTCGCGATCCTCGCCGCCCAGCAGCTGCTCAACAGTCAGCAGCAGGCCGTACAGCCGCCGGCGAACCGGCAGGAGTTCGACGCGACGAAGTGGCTCGTCATCGGTGGCGTCGTCGTCGGCGGGGCGGTCGCTGTGACGGCGCTCGCCATGGCTGCCGCGCTCCTGGCGGTCGCCGTAGCCGTCGGCGGCGTCTGCGCCACGGCCTGCCTGCTCGTCCTGCGCTCCATGTGGAGCGACATCCAGAAGCACCGCTGACAAGGAGAAGTGACCATGCCGAAGCCCAAGTACACGGCCGGAGAGATCGCCCGGAACACCGCCATCATCGGCGTCGCCATGATGCGCCGCGGCCAGCTCACCACCCGGCAGAAGCGAATCCTCGAGCAGAACGCCGACAAGGCACGCGAGCGCGGCAACACCAAGTAGCAACGCCCCGGGGCGGCCGTCACCGGCCTAGGAACCGCCGGCCGCCCCGGGTCTCCCGCATTTCCGTCACGAAATACGTCACGAAACAGGAGGCACCCAGCATGACGGAGACCGTCCCGGAGCGCGTCAACGGGCATACGAAGCCGAAGCTGTCCCTCATCAAGTTCGAGCCGGAGCAGGCTCCTGAGCAGGCCGAACAGAGCTCGCCGCGCGTTCACCGCAGGGTCCGTATCGACTCTCTGCGGCGCGTGTTCGTCGAGACCCGGAAGAGTCCCACGTACCGGTTCACCGTCCGGCACGGCGCCTACGTACTCGGCGGGACGCGCGTACTGGCCCGCCGGACCTGGGATTCCCGGACGACCGCCCGGCACGAGCGGATGATGCGCGCCGCGGAGGCCGCCGGCCAGGAGGACGTGGCCCGCGACTGGGAGCAGCGCGCATACATCTACCGTCAGTCCCGCCACCGCCGCCGCATGGAGCTCCTGCAGCTCGCCATCAACGCCCCCAAGGCTGTTGCCATGGGCACGGCCGCGGGCGGGGGCATCCTGCTGATGCTCGGCATCATGCTCGCGTGGGCCAACCACGACGTGCACGACGTCCTCGCTCCGATCCGCGCCACTGTCTCGTTCGTGGCCTGGGTCGCGTTCCTCGCTGGCGTCATCTGGGACCCGCTCCTGCACGCGCTGCCCTGGCTCGCACTCGCCGGCGCCTGGGCCGTCGGCCGCAACCGCCAGACCGCCCCCACCTGGGCACTTCCCGCCGACACGGGCGACCAGGGCGTCATCCCCGACGAGAACGCCATCCTTCGGGCCCTGGGCAAGCTCGGCATTGCGTCGCTCAACGCCGCCATAAAGGAAGGGTGGAAGCCTCGTTGGATTCAGCCCACGACGAGGCTCGGCAACGGGTACCACACCCAGCTGCAGCTTCCCCTCGGCGTCACCGTCGAGATGGTCAACGCGAAGAAGAACGTCCTCGCGCACAACCTGATGCGCAAGCCCGTCGAGACGTGGCCGACCGAACCGCCCACCATGCCCGGCATCCTCGATCTGTGGGTCGCTGACCAGGGCTCATTGAACGGCGTCGTGCCTGACTGGCCGCTCCTGCACGAGGGCACGACCGACTACTTCAAGGGCGTGCCGGTCGCCGTGTCCCAGCGCGGTGACGAGATCATCGGGCAGCTGATGGGCAAGAACTGGATCGTCGGCGGGATCATGGGCTCCGGCAAGACGTCCATCGTCGTCTCCCTGCTGCTCGGCGCGATCCTCGACCCGCTCGTCATCGCCGAGGTCTACGTGATGGCGGCGAATGTCGACTACGACCCGCTCAGGCCCCGGCTGCGAACCCTGGTCAAGGGCGACGACCCGGAAGACCTGCGCGCCGGCCTCGACGCGCTGCGCGGCCTGGCCAACGAGGTCACCGAGCGGGGCAAGCTCCTCGAGGAGCTCGGCGGCGAGTCGACCAAGCTCACCCGCGAGATGGCGCAGCGGGACCCGCGGATGCGCCCGAAGGTCGTCGTCTTCGACGAGTGCCACGAACTGTTCATGAGCAAGGACTACGGCAAGGAGGCCGCTGAACTGGCCATTCGTGTCATGAAGAAGGCCCGCAAGGTCGGCATCACCCTGATCTGGGTCACCGTCTCCCCGACCGCGGACAGCATCCCGCGCGACGTCACCCGCAACACCAGCCACCGTGTGGCGTTCGCGGTCGGCGACCAGGTCGCCAACGACGGGCTGCTCGGCTCGGGCAAGTACAAGGCCGGCATCCGGGCGACCGAGCTCGTTCCCGGGCAGGACATCGGCACTGCGGTGACCTACGGGTTCACCAACAAGCCGTTTGAGATCATCCGAGCCCACTACGTCGCCCGCGACCCGGAGAAGGGCATCGACGAGGTGACGCCGGTCGTCGAGCGGGCCATGGGCTTGGTGGGTGGTGCAGTCGAGCAGGCGCCCGCCTTCCAGCCGGTCGACCATCTCGCCGACGTCGCGGCAGTGCTCGGCCACGAGCCGCGCATGCGCACGCAGGACGTTCTGCACCGCCTCGTCGACCACAACCCGACCGAGTACGGGGCGTGGACGTTCGGGGACCTCAAGGCCGTCCTCGACGACGCCGGGCACGGCACCTACAAGACCGGCGGGAAGATGCACGTCAGTCTCGACCGGATCCTCGACGCCATCGCGGCCCGCGAGGACGACACCGACGACGAGGGAGGCGCCGAAGACTGAGGGAGTTCTCCCTCACCGCCTCCCCCTACCGCCTCCCTGTACATGACCTGCGGAAATGGCCAGTTAGGGAGGCGAGGGAGGCACTCCAGGAAGACGCCCCAGACCCCCGGATTCGGGGGTTGCGCCTCCCCTCCGCGTCCTCCCTCCCTGCACGACAACGGCCCCCGCCTCGGTCTCGAGGACGGGGGCCTTTCGTGTTTCTGGGGTCAGCGGCGCTGTGCCCGCACGGCGTCCGTGTACAGCTCTCGCGTCAAATCCTCCGGCCCGATGCCGAGTTCGGCGAGCACTGCTCGGATGTCGTCGAGCGCGGATGTGACGTCGTCCTCGTCGACGAGAGTCTCGACTTCCAGGAAGGTGCCGTCGAGTTCGGCGACGCGCACGAGGGTGGCGAGCAGCTGCCGGCCGCGGGCTTCGAAGTGGTAGTTCCGGCACCGCTTCTCGAAGACGATCGCCGGAACGTAGCCGAGGCCCTGCAGGATGGCGTGCGCCTCATGGGAGTCCTCGACACGGGTCTCATGCTCGGGCTTCGACCCGGAGGCCTCGTCGACTGCAGCGCCCTTGAACGTCAGGACCGTCCGCATGCTGTCCCGACCATGGACGGTCCGCACGCGCAGCTCCTGGTCCCGCTTCCCCAGGCTGCCCGACGGTTCGTCGTAATACGTGTCCTGATAGATCTCGATGCGGGCCTCTGCGAGCTCGTCGAGCCGCCGCATGACCGCCTCGGGCGCATGTACGCGCGCCTTCAACTCGGCCTCAATCACCTGCGGTTCCCCTCTCCGTTCAGACCGTGCGCTGCGCGCCGTCGACGATGGCCTCGAACATCCGGCGGAAGCCCCGGTACAGGGGCCCGTGCGGTGTCTCCATCACCTTGTACGTCGCGCTCTCGTGGCCTTCCCATCCCGCGTCGAAGGCGCTGACGAACATGGTGGAGTCCGTGCGGATGAGCCGCCAAGTGGGCAGCATGCGATACCGGTAGACGCCGATGTCGCACGAGCCGGCGAGTTCCCGTAGCCGAGCCTCGGCCAGCCGCACCCCGCCGGCGAGGGCCTCGGTGGACTCCCCGATCTCGGCCGCCCGCTGGGTCAGGGCGTCGCTGTCGGGGTCGAGGAGCAGCACACGGATGCGGAGGCCTTTGCCTCCCTGTTCGCGCGGCAGGCAGGCGCGCAGGAGACTGTCGTTCAGCCCGATCAGGCCGAGGCCGCGCACGGCGAGGACGTCCAACTCCGCGGCTTGACGGGCCTGCTGCTGGATCTCCTCGCGCGCAGAGTTCTGTGCGGCGTACACGCGGACGACTTCGGGGAACGCGGCCAGGTCGAATGCTGCACCTCCGGAGCGCTTCTCCCGTCCTGCGGCGAGGCCGAGCAGGTGCCGGGCGTCGTCGGGCATGTGAAGCCCGTCGGCGATCCGCTCGTACACGTCGAGGCGGGACACCTCGCGACGCTTGTTGATGATCTCGTTGACGCGGGCCTGAGTCATTCCGGTCGCCGTGGCAATGCGGGACTGGCTCGCGCCGGCGTACTGCTGCACGTGCCGGAAGACGGCGCCCATGTCCCGGGAGCGCAGGGCCTGGCGTACCTCGGCGCGTTCCCACGCCCAGTCGGGCAGTGCGATCGGTTCCAGTGCGATCGGCATGGCGCGGCCCCCGGTTTCCACGACGGGATGGAAAGCCATCCCACGGTGAGATTACCGGCGGGGGATGGAGCCGACACCGTGCGTCACAAGATCCTGACCAGATGAGATAACCCCGGCGGCCGCGCGAACGGCCCCGGGGCGCGGCCGACTGAGATGGAGTCGACATGAGCGAGCGTACAGAGCAGACCGCGTCTGCGGCACTGGTCCATACGCCGGTGGATCTGGCGTACCGAGCGCTGCTCGACCACGCCACGAAGTGCCAGCGGTGCGCTGCCAACTGGCAGGCCTGCCCGACTCGTCGGGCCCTCTCGATGACGCTGCGGGCGGTCCGGTCGTGAGCGCCGAGGGACGCCGCCTCTGCTGGCGCTGCCAAGAACCCATTGCGCGCGGCCAGCTGTCCGAGCAGCGCGACGTGTTCAGTGCTTCCGGCGCCGGCGCCAGCATCGACCTTCACAAGCAGTGCCCAAAGGTGCCGCCACCGTCACAGCGTTACCCGGCGGGCCGCCCGTAGACCCGTGCGTCTGCCGTCATGGGCGGCACAGGGCACACTGCAGAGCCCCACTCCCACGCCTACGGGGGTGGGGCTAACTCCCGTCGGACCGTTGCCGCCACCGTGGACGCGACGGCACAGCCGCGTGCTGCCCTGCGTAGATCGCACGGACTCGGTCCCCGAGAGGGACGTACACCTCGTCGGCTTTGTGGGCGAGAGCAATCACGTCGAGGTTGTGGGGCGTGTTGAGCAGCGCGTATTGCTCCACCATGTAGGTCACAGTCGTGGCTGCAGCATGACGGATCGGGTCGGAGAGGATGAATCCGAGCTGAGCAGTCACGTTCGACAGGGCAACCTGGAACTCGTCGCCGGCGGCGACCCTGCGCTGTTCAGCCTCGTCATCGAAGCTGTTCGTATCCCGTAGATGTGTTGACCAACGGACTGTCCCTCCGTAGTCCTGCAGCTTGTCGACAGCTACCCGCAACAGGCCGTTGAACTCGACGAGGTGCTGCAGCTCAAACTCCTCGCGCCGCTGCCTGAGCGCGTCCGCGGCAGCGTCGAGCTTGTCCTTGCGCTGTCGGCGATAGGTCATCCACCCGGTCAGCTGAGTCGACAGCCCGCCCAGAAAGAAGGCCGCGACGCCCCACCAGAACTTCCACCCCTCCATGCGCAGGAGTGTACGGAGTCCCCAACCTTGACGGTTTCCTCTGCCGTATGGCCCCCTGATCAAAAGATCAAGATCAGCGGCGCCAGCATTTTCCCTCCGCGACGGTCCGCGGGCGGATTGGACGGGGGGTGTACCCCACCCCCGGCGGGTCTCCGGACGGGGCCGAGCCGGATTGCTCGGCCCCGTTCCGGTCGGCGCTGGGCGGATCGTCACGAGGAATGGAGAACTCGCTCCTTGCCCATGGCTCCCGGCATGCGGCTGGCCGTACATCTGGCCGCAGTGGGTGACGTTGACGCCGGTCTGTGGGCATCAGGCAGTCGCGTCTGCCTGGTCGGTGGCCATCGCCTCGACGTCCTGGTCGGCCAGGCCACGCAGTTCCTCGGGCTTATGCACGACGTACTGCATGCTGTGCTGCATGCGTGCGTTGGTGCTGTTGCGCCTGTGCCAGATGGACCCGGCCTGCTCGTAGTCAGCGGCCGCACTGGGCCGAGCGCCGAGGTAGTCGTGCAGTACGTCGCCCCAGTCCCTGTCGTGAGCACGCTTGCCGATGGCTCGGGCGAGGATGTGGTCACCTGCCTGCTCGGCATCACGCAGGGCACGGGCTGCGTGGTCCGGCTTGGTGAGCTTGGCGGCTCGGTCCTGTGCGTCACGGATGGTGGTGTCGAGGGTGGCCCGGTCGATGGCGGTGGCACGCTCGAGGTCGTAGCCCCACAGCTTGCGCTCGAGCTTGGTGAACGTGGTCTCGTCCTCGACGGCCTGCGCCTTGCGCACCTTGGCGAGCGAGGCCTTGGTGGTGGTGTACAGGCGAGCGGCCTCGACACGCTTGCGGTCGGGGTGCATGTTGCGGTCGCCGCGAATCTGCTGGAGTCCGCGCTTGTACAGGGTGTGGATATCGGCGGTCTTGCGGTCACCGACGGTGGGCTCAGGCTGCGTGCCGCGGATGATCTGGTTCATGGTCTGTGCGGTCTTGCTGGGCATGGTGCCTTCTCTCAGAGAGTCGGTTGGAGGGTGGGCAGGTGCCCCCTCGGGGGTGATCATGGAAAGACCGCGGGGGAGGGCTCCCGGAGGTCGGTCAGGTTCAGAACTGCGCAGTGACGGCCGGCGCGAGACAGGAGTAGCTCGCACCGGCCGCCGGTCTGTGGGTCAGGCTGCGGCCTTGGCGGCATTCGGGTCGTACCTGCGCCATGTCGCATCCTGCTCGGCTGCGGTGGGGAGCCACAGCTGGCCGCCGTTGGCGAGAAGCCAGCCGAGGCGGACGTGGGGGACGGTCGACGGCCACGGCCAAGGGGCGCGCCCGAAGTAGGCGGCCTGCCAGTCGGGGGCGAGGTCGGGGAGGTTGGCGACTTCGGCGAGCGGGCTATTCGGGCCGAGCGGGTCGACGGTGTCGCCGTCTCGTCGGATGTTGGCCCATGAGGCGCGCAGAGCACCGTACTTGGGGTAGCAGGCGTGCAGTCGGAGGATGGCGGATCGGACGTCCTCGGGCTGGTCGAGCATGTCGATGGTTGCTGCGGGCTGTGCGGCGAACCGGCCGGCGGTCTTGATGTCGGCACGCAGTTCGTCGAGGAACGCGTCGAGGGCGGGCTTCAGGTGTTCGGTGATGAACACGGGACCGTTGCCCCACGCCTTGTAGGCCATGAGCTTGTCGCTCAGCTTCTCGGCCTCGGCCTTGGCCTTGTTGTCGACGACGATGCCGCGGTGGTTGACGGCTTCGGCGACGAGCGCCGCGAGCTGGGTGTAGTCGTCGTCCATCCCGTCGGGCAGGGAATGCAGTCCGTTGCGGGCTGATGTGATCAGGCTGGTGATGCCGTGATGCTTGACGTCTGCGAGCAGATCCATGGGGTTCTCCTTGGGTTAGATGCCGGTGCTGTTGCGGTGCAGGCCGGCTTGGTTGAGGGCAGCGTCGACTTCCTCGACGGGGATGTCTCGGCGGGTGTAGTAGCCGTCGGGGACGTGTTCGAACTCAGGCTCGGGGTCGGTAGTGGCTTGGGCGGCCACGTTGAGCGCGTCTGTGATCGCGTCCCGCATTCCTGGGCTGGTCATGGGCTGTTCTCCTCGGGGGGCTGGAGGTTCGGGCACTGCCCGCCGTGTACGTCGGTGCACAGCGGTACGTGGGTGGTGCGGCAGAGGGGGGCGCCGCAGCCGCGGACGCAGGTTCGGTAGCGGCCGGTCTTCAGGGGCCTGTCGCAGGCAGCGCAGCGCCGTCGGGCGGTCACGTCAGGTCCACTGCATGTGCTGGCCGGGCACGTCGAAGGCTCGGATGCCGTCTGGCCGGGTGCGGCCGGTGAACGCGTAGTAGAGGTCATGACTGGCCTCGGTGCGGTGCTCGTCGCAGACGGGGAGGCGCACGAGTTCGCCGTGACTGTCTCGCTCGAAGCGCAGCCCGACCGCGTCCTTCTCGTCGGATACCTCAGCGAGGGCCAGGGTCAGGAGGGTTGCGACCCGGGCGCATCCGTCCGGGTCGCCACAGCGGGCGCTGCGGAGGTGGGTGGGGGCGCGCTCGATGTGGGTCTGCACGATGGCGTAGCCGTGCTGGCGGATGTCGTCGGTGAGTGCGGCGAGCGGGCCGGGGGTGAGGGTGCGGGCGGTCATGGCTGCTCCTAAGCGGCATCGCGGCAGAGGCCGCAGAGGGGTGATCCGAGGGCGTTCCACTGCGGCCGGCTGCACCGTTCGCAGGGAGTCTGGGGGCGCGAATCAGAGAGGTGGTGCAGCTCAGCGTCCATAGCGTCCATAGCGTCCACCGCTCCGGAAAGCTGCTGGTCAGAGCTGGTGTTGGGGGTGGACGCTGCGAATAGCCCAGCGTCCATGCCAGCGTCCACAGCGTCCATGCAGGGGGTGGGGGTGGACGCTGCAGCGTCCATGCCAGCGTCCACCCCGTTTCCGCTGGTCACGGGCCCTTTTTCGTCCTGGGTGGACGCTGTGGACGCTGTGGCGGACCTTCTCTCTGCTGTTGCCGTCAGCTTGTACAGCCGCTGACGCTTTGGCGCGGGCCCGCGCATGGAGTCGTCCACCTCGATCCCGATGGTGCGCAGGGCGGGGGCGAGCCGCTTGAGCTGTCCGCCTGCTCGGGTGGAGTCCTTGGGCCATTTCTTCGGCAGCTTGTCCGGGGTGGCTACCTGGTCGAGGATCTGCTGCGTCGTAAGTTCCAGCCCCTCGACCCCGGCCCTGTCGACCATCGCGACGACGGCCTGGGCGAACGGCTCGCCGTCGAGGACGTCGGCCACGGCATCGCGGGCGCTGGCCTTGTAGCTCTCGATGGTCTTCCAGCCCTGCACCTGGTCGACCGCAGCGAGGATGCGCGCGAAGTCAGCCATGCGGGGGCGCTCCGTCAGGACCACGTCGGGCAGCACCTCGAGCACCTTGGCGAGCAGGTCGAACAGCGAGGCCAGGATGGACGCGTGGGCGTCCGCGTAGGCCTCGTCCATCTCGCTCTCCTCGCGCCGTTTGGCGTCCGGAATGGTGTGCAGTTCGATGGTCACCAGGCGTTCGGCGAGGTCGCCCGCGAGGGCGCCGGCGTCGATGGTGGTCATGGCGAGCACGCGGCGGAACTCCAGCACCACGACGTCGTCATCGGTGTACAGCGCACGGTCGACGATGCCGTCCCCCGTGACCGCACGACACAGGGCGTCGGACAGCCAGTCCGCGATGATGGAGACGTTGTCGAGGCACAGGGCCCATGAGTTGAACGCCTGGGTGGCCCACGCCTTGATGTCGCGCGGTGCTGTCCGCTTTGGTGCGCCGGACGGGTCGACGATGCCGATGACCATCTTCGCTGCGTAGGACTTGCCGGTGCCCTGTTCGCCGCGGAACGTGAGGATGGGGTGCGGCAGGTCGGGGATGAAGCAGGCGATCAGCCATGCGACGAGAAGCTGGAAGCCTTCCTCGTCGGTGTTCAGCAGGTCTCGCAGCTTGGCCAGGCCGTCGCCATCGCTGATGGGTTCCGGCAGCGGCTTCATGGCGCCGGAGCGGCGGAACAGGACCGGTGCGGAGGCTTCGCGCCGCCATCCGTCCGGGCCGATAGAGACGCAGCGTCCTTCGGGCGTCGCCAGGTCGACGATGATCCGGTCTTCGTGGCGCGCGACCCTGATGTGCAGCTGCTGCGGCTCGGCGTCTGCGGCCACGCCTTCGAGGACGGTCATCGCGTCTGCGAGTGCCGACTGGGAGGGCACGGATCCGCCGTTGGCGTCGGTGTACATGCGAGCCAGGTGGGACCGAAGCCCTGCCTTTCCGCGCAGTGCGTAGACGGTGTTGGCGCCGCCCTTTTTGACGCCGTAGGGCCGTCCGTCCTCGGACATGAACAGGTCGTAGCGCTCGCGGGCGAGGGCGGCGAGTTGCGATGCCTGTGAGGGGCCGCGGCCCTTCTCGACTTCGACGCCTGCGTCCTCGACGATCTCGCGGGCGCGGTCCGTGCTGGTCTTCTCGTCCTCGCTCACTATGCGGCTCCTAGCACTTCGCCGCGGGCGGACTTGAGCGTCGCCTCGGCTTCCTTGTCAGGCAGGCCCACCGCGACTGCGGCCCGCATGAGGGCGTCCTCGGCTGCATCGGCGTCGAGTTGGCCGGCCGCGGTGTGCTCGAATGCCTTGCACGCGGCCCAGAACAGGCGGTTGTTCCGCTGCCCTTCCGCTGCGTCGAGGACATGGCGCACCAGGCCGACGAGGGCGCGGCCCCCACCGATCAGCCGTGCGTTCGAGGCCGAGGAGCGCTCGCGGCGCGGACGCTCCTTGTCGGCCGTCATCAGCTGCAGCAGGTGCTCGGGGATGGGATGCACGGTGACGTCGTCCGGGTCGGAGGCGAGCGTGTACAGACCCTTGGCGCCGCGGGAGCCGGGGCCGACGAGGTAGCCGCCCGACCCGCGCACATCGACGCCGGGGGCGAGTTGGCCGGCCCGGTTGGGCACCTTCACGTCGTCCGGTCCGGTCCACCAGGCGTGATAGCCGCCAGGAGTGCGGATGATGACCGTGCGCGGCACCGCGATGCCCTTACGCGCGCACAGCTTGCGCAGCTCCCACACGCCGTCGACGTCGTTCTTCTGGTCGAGGTCGAGGCCGATCAGGAAGTGCGGAGGCCGGCCGCAGCCGATTCCGTAGCCGGTCGCGTGTCGCGCGGCCTCGAACATGGCGCGGATGCGGACGGGATCGTTGGACGCGTCATGGATGCCGTGCCCCAACTGCCCGCACTCGCCTTTGCAGCGATGCCCCTTGTCATGCGGGGAGCGGATGGCGGGGAGCTTGGTGAGGGATAGCGGGATGACGCCGAACTCGTGCCGCTCAGCAGCCTGCAGGGCGTTGTCGAGGGCGTTCTGCCAGTCGCTCATGCTGCCCCCTTCGCTCGTCGGGGCTCAAGGTTGTACTCGGCCCCGCAGGGGCCGGTGACCTTGCCGAAGTGCGTGTGTCGGTGCCAGTCACTGCAGGTGGGACAGTGGGCGAGGAACTCGATGCGTCCGCGAGTGACGAGGACGAGGGGTCGGGCGGTCGGCTTGCAGGGGTCGACCGGGAACAGTCCCGCCTGGTGCGCGTAATCGGCCCCGTGTGGCAGGCTGGTCTCAGACCCGCCCGCCGTGTGGTCTTCCGGAGACCCGCCAGTTAGCCCCTGGCGGGTCTCTGTGCGTTCGGTCATGCCGCGTTGCCTCCGACCTGCACTGTCTGTGCCTGCAGCCATGCCTCGATGGCGCTGCGCCGGTACTTGATGCGCCCGCCCCTCCCGGGGGTCTGCTTGATGTACGCCGGCCCCTGGCTCATCCATCGCCAGTTCGCGAGCGTCTGCGGACTGAAGCCGTACTGCGCTTGCACCTGCTTCGGCGTCAGGAGTTCGTCAGTCACTTCCCACCTCGCATGAGTTGTTTTGCGACTCGAATGAAGCTACATTCGGCCCACATGAGGGACAGTAGCAGAGAGAGTGAGGCTCATGAAGATTCACCCGAGTCGTAAGCTCCTCGCCATGACGGAACAGGCGAGGGCCAAGACTCAGATCAGCGACCCGACCGGAAAGGCCGTGGCAGCTAACGTGCGGCGACTTCGAGAGCTGCGAGGGCTCTCGACCTACGACCTTTCCCGGAGGCTCAAAGACGCCGCTCGACCCATCGCTGCCTCGGCTATCGCAAAGGTGGAGCGCGCCGAGCGGCGTGTCGACGTGGGCGACCTAGTGGCTTTCGCGGTCGCCCTGGACGTGAACCCGGCGATGCTGCTATTGCCGCCGACAATCGAGGGGGACATTGAGCTCACAGGTGGCGGCCAGGTGCCGGCCATCAAGGCATGGGACTGGTTCCGCAAGGACATGCCACTCCGCATCCCCGAGGGCGACGACGGGTCCGTGATCGTCGAGTTCCGCCTGAACCTCCCTCGAGGGCTCCGCAAGTTCCAGATCACCAACCCGGCCGGGCGCCGCGCTGCCCACGAGGCCGAGACCGGAGGTGAGCCTGATGGCGAGGGTATGGATTGAGGACCGCGCCAACCACGCCGACTACCAACAGGCTGTGGAGAAGTGGCAGGCGGCAAAGAAGGAAGGCAGCAAGAGGCAGCTACCGGGCCGGTGGCGGGTGCGGTGGTACGGCCCCGATGGGAAGCCGAAGGCGAAGACGTTCCGCACAGTGCCGCAGGCCGAGGCGGAGCAGCAGGCCTTGCTGCAAAAGCTGGACAAGGGGTCGTACCGCGACCCTCAGTCGGCGAAGGCCGCGGTGCGCCTGGTCGCCGACGAGTGGCACACGTCGCTGCGGAAGCAGGGGCGCCGCACGAAGGACGACTACCGGGAACTGCTCGACCTGTACGTGATCCCCAAATGGGGCGACTGGCAGGTGGGTTCCATCCAGTGGGCGGACGTATCCGAGTGGGTTAACGAGCTGTGCAGCACGCCTGGCAAGGCCGGCCGGATGCTCAGCTCGTCCCGTATCGCAAAGACGTACTACGTGCTGAGCAGTGTCATGAAGCACGCGGTCAAGACACACCGGATCTCTGCCAGCCCGGCACACGACCACGACTTGCCGCGAAGTGATGACGAGGACGACCACGTCTACCTGACTCACGAGCAACTGGAGACGCTCGCCGAGAAGGCGGGCCGCTATCAGACGTTCGTGAGAACCCTCGGGTACACCGGGATCCGGTGGGGTGAGGCCATCGCCATCAAGGTAGGCCGCACGCAGCTGGACGACCGCCGCATACGGATCCTGCAGGCGTACTCCGACATCGACGGGCACCTCGAACTCGGGCCCGTGAAGAATCACGAGAAGCGGTCAGTGCCCCTGCCTCGGTCTTTCGCCGAGGAGCTTCGCCCGCTCGTTGCTGGGCGGCATCGTGACGAGCTGGTGTTCACGGCGCCGGAGGGTGGACCGATGCGGTACCCGAACTTCCGGCGCCGCGACTTCGACAGGGCCGTACAGGCGGCCGGACTCGGCGACCTTGGCGTGACGCCGCACAAGCTGCGGCACACGGCCGCCTCGCTCGCCATCGCGGCCGGCGCCGACGTGAAGGTCGTTCAGACCATGCTGGGCCACAAGTCAGCAGCGATGACGCTCGACGTCTACGGGCATCTATGGCCGGACCGCCTCGACGAGGTGGCCGATGCCCTCGACATCGGCCGAGCCGCCGCTCTTGCCAAGCTGAAAGCGCCGCTCGTGATCGCTGGCTAGCTGAAGTCACATGTACAAAATGCGTACTGCCCCCCGAGGTGACCTCGGGGGGCAGCTTCGCGATCTGGCCCGTGACCTGCACGAACCTGTCAGTGCCCCCGGCAGGATTCGAACCTGCGACACCCGCTTTAGGAGAGCGGTGCTCTATCCCCTGAGCTACGAAGGCGTGCGACCACTGACAGCGTAGCGGATGCGACCGTCGGGGCTTGCTTGTGTTTCGCGGTCCGCGCCGAGGCCGGTTCCGGGGCGTGTCGAGGTGGTCGACGCAGGAGGTCTCGCGGAAATCTCGGGATCCCCCTGTGGCGCGCGTCACCGGGGACGTAGCGTCCGTAACGCCTGTGGATCGTGAACGCCTGTAGATCGTGTCCGGCCAGTTGGAAGGGGCCTTGTCCATGGAGCCGCAACCCGCCGACCCCGCTGTCGACCTGCTCACCTCACCCGGTGCACCCTTCGCCGTCGTGCGCAGCGAGAGGGGTGGGCCCGAGTACGCCGACGGGCCGCGGACCCTGCGTGAGTTCGTCGAGACGACCTGGGCCTACGGGGACACGCCCTTCCTGATCGCCGGGAGCGGGCGGCTCACCTACGGGGAGTTCTTCGCCGAGGCGTCCGCGCTCGCCCGCCGGTTCGTGGACGTGTACGGGCTGCGGCCCGGCGACCGTGCCGTGGTCGCCATGCGCAACCACCCCGAGTGGCAGATCGCCTTCTGGGCCGCCCAGTTGGCGGGCCTGGTCGCCGTTCCGCTGAACGCCTGGTGGACCGCCGGCGAGTTCACTTACGCCCTCGACGACTGCGAGCCGGGCGTGCTCCTCGTCGACGGCGAGCGGCTGGAGCGCGTCCAGCCGTGGCTGGAGGGGAGGGAGGGGGAGGGGCGGCGGCCTTGGACCCTTGTCTTCCATCACGACGGCGACCTCCCCGGCGACCGCGTCGAGCGGTACGAGGACCTGCCCGCCGCCGATCCCGCGCTCGGGCCGCCCGACGTCGACGTACAGCCCGACGACGACGCCACCATCATCTACACCTCCGGGACCACCGGGCGGCCCAAGGGGGCCGTCGCCACGCACCGTGCGCATGTCGGTGCCATCGCCAACCCCCGTTATTTCGCGGCGCTTTCGGCTCTGCGGCGTGGGCAGATTCCCGGGCAGGGGCCCACTCCCGTCGCCCTGCTCACCTTCCCCTTCTTCCATGTCGCCGCGTTCACCGGGTTCTATGCGGCGATGGCGGCGGGCGGCACGCTCGTCCTGCTGCGCAAGTGGGACGCGGCCAAGGCGCTCCAGGCGATCCGGGAGCACGGGATCACCAACTACGGCGGTGTGCCCGCGACCGCGCTGCAACTGCTCGAAGCAGCCGAGGCCGCGGGCGACGAGATGCCGACGCTCGCCATGTTCAACACCGGGGGCGCCGCCGCGCCGCCCGACCTGGTGGCCCGGCTCACCGCCCGGTTCGGGGAGCGCGTGGAGCCCCGTAACGGATACGGGCTCACCGAGACGCTCGGCGGGGTCACCGCCAACTTCGGTGCGGAGTACCGGGCCCACCCGGAGAGCGTGGGCAGGCCCGCGCCCGCCGTGGAGGTGCGGGTCGCGGGGCCCGGCGGTGAGGCTGTCGCCGACGGCGAGGTGGGGGAGCTGTGGCTGCGCGGGCAGTCGGTGATCCGCGGTTACTGGCGCGACGAGGCGGCGACGGCCGCGGCGTTCGCGCCGGGCGGCTGGTTCAGGACCGGGGATCTGGCGACGCTGCGGGACGGCCGGGTCAGCGTGGTCGACCGGATCAAGGACATGGTGATCCGGGGTGGCGAGAACGTGTACTGCGTGGAGGTGGAGGCTGTCCTGCACGACCATCCGGACGTCCTCGACGCGGCGGTGCTCGGCGTGCCGCACCCCGTGCTCGGCGAGGAGGTCGCCGCGGTCGTGCAGGTGCGGCCCGGGTCGGAGCTGGGCGCCGACGCGGTCAGGGCGCACGTCGCCAAGTCGCTCGCGGTGTTCAAGGTCCCGGCGCACGTGCTCCTGCGGGACGCCCCGCTCCCGCGCAACGCCACGGGCAAGCTCCTGAAGCGGGAGCTGCGCGGGCCGGTGGGGGAGGCCGTCCGCCCGGCGCCGGGTACCCCGGCTGCCTCCGCCTAGGCCAGGTCACTTCCGCGTGACCACCACCCGGTAGTCCCCCTTCGTATCCGCCCCCGCGACCTTGATCTTCACCCCTGTCTTGGGGTCCTTGAAGGTCTCGCCGGGGGTGAAGGCGGCGTCGGAGAGTTCCGCGTGGACGTTCGGGCTGCGGGTGCAGCCGCCGCTGTCCTTGGTGGCGTCCTCGACGGCGATCGGGCCGTCGCCGGTGTCGACTCCGGCGTCGACCCGGTAGATGAGGACGCCGGGCCGGCACACGGCCTCGTCGTTGCCGTCGCGCGTGCGGACCTCGATCGCGAACCCGGTCTTGGCGGTGAGCGGGACGAAGGTGAGCTTCAGGCCGCCCCGGCGGCCGAGCGGGGAGAGGACGTGCTCGCTCGTGCCGTGCGCCGACGCGCAGCTGATCTGGTTGTCCCCGAGCCAGCCGAGCTTCCACTTGTGCCAGCCGAGGAGGTCGTTGTCGGCCCCCCAGTCCTCGCTCATGATGTCCCAGTGGCCGACGGCGCCGCCGCCGTCCTGGGTGTAGAGGTCGGGCAGGCCGAAGGTGTGGCCGTTCTCGTGGGGAAGTACGCGGTAGCCCGTCTCGGCGTACGAGCCCGAGCCGTCGTCCTGGCGGCTGTAGACGAACGACACGTTGGCGACCGGTATGCCGTCGGCGACCGGCGCATCGTGGTTGCCGGCGAACGTCACGGACAGAACCGTGTCCAGGGCCGAGGGGCCGGCGTTCGGGGTGACCAGGATGTTGATCAGGTCGTAGTCGCGGAAGTCCACGTCCGGGTCGGCCGTGGCCACGATGTCGTCGATGAGGTCGCGGTAGCCGGGGTCGAAGGGTGCGCCCCGTTCTATCCCGTACGCGGCGAATGTCTTCGGCATGCGCAGCCAGTGCCTGATCGGCGCCTCCGGACGGTAGTCGAGCTTCCCGTACGACGCGGTGCGGAACCAGGCCTGGGTCTGCGGGAAGAACTCGCCGAGGCGGTCGAGCGCGGTGCCCTGGCCGTGGGCGTCGGGGAAGTCGACCATGAGGTTCAGGGCGTGGACGGTGCCCGTGGAGCGGGCGTAACCCGACTGTGTGGGCACGCCCTCCGACATCTGTACGCCCAGTGCGCCCTGGATCATGCAGGGGTTCAGCGCGGCCGGCCGGGACAGGGACGTGGAGCCCGAGCCGGACGGGGACGGGGACTGTTCCATGAAGCGGCCCGTACTCGCAGAGGTGGTGACGGCGAGGGCCACCGCGGTGAGCCCCGCGAGCCCCGCACTGCGCCGGGCCCTGCGTATGCGGTGCCGCAATGAGATCGCCTCGCCCTCGGTCCCCGGCAGCTCCGGGAACGGGCTGCGTCCTTCGATCACCCTGTGACGGGGTGTGCCGGGCCGCTCGCTGGGTGCGCCGATCGTGGGTTTCTCGCAGGTGTGGCTCAGGTCACACGAATGCCGGGAAATAACCGGGGACACCTTCCCCGTTTAGCCCTACGTCCGCACGAAACGGGGACTGACTCCCCGGAACGAGCAGGCAACGGAGAATGACCGCAACGTCCGCCGGAAGGAGCCAGAATCGTGAGCGCCGCAGCCACCACCACCGCACCCGCGACGGGGAAGCGCGTGCCCAAGCCGCGTGCCGACGCCCTGCGCAACCGGGAGCGCATCGTCGCTGCCGCTCGCGAGATGGTCGTCGAGTTCGGGGCCGAGGTGCCGATGGACGAGATCGCCCGCCGCGCGGGCGTCGGCAACGCCACGGTCTACCGGCACTTCGCGGACCGCGCGGAACTGCTCCGGCACGTCGTCCTCTCCGTCATGGACAGCGTCACCGAACACGCCGAACGGGCGCTCGCCGTCGCGGACGCCGACCCGGACGCCTCCTTCGGTGCCCTGCGCACGTTCGTGCACGCGGCCGCCGACGAGCGGATCGGCGCCCTGTGCCCGATGCTCACGGCCGGCTTCGACAAGGACCATCCCGATCTGCTGGCCGCCCGCGACCGGCTCGAGGCCGGCACCGAGGGCCTCATGGAGCGGGCCCGCGCGGCCGGGCAGCTGCGCACCGACATCGCCGTCGGAGATCTGATGGTCGCCCTCTCCCAGCTCACCAGGCCCCTGCCCGGCATCGCCTGCCTGGACATCGACCGCTTCGTCCACCGTCATCTGCAGCTGTTCCTCGACGGCCTGATGGCACCGGCCCGCTCGGAGCTTCCGGGTGCGCCCGCGACTCTGGAGGACCTCCGGCAGGCCTGATCCACCCCGCGCACCGCCGTCGCCGGCTCGTCGGCGGAGCCCACAAGCATCCTCAGCAGCTTCTGTAACACCCGATATTTCACGCTTATTCGAGACTTGGAGTGCCGTCGTGGCTACCCCCTTGCCGAAAATAGATCTGCCCAGGGCAGACCCCATGCGCTGGAAGGCGCTCGTCTTCATCGCGCTCGCCCAGCTGATGGTCGTGCTCGACGCGACCATCGTGAACATCGCCCTGCCGTGGGCCCAGCAGGACCTCGGCATCTCCGACGGAAACAAGCAGTGGGTCATCACGGCCTACGCGCTCGCCTTCGGCGGACTGCTCCTGTTCGGCGGCCGCATCGCCGACATGTGGGGCCGTAAGCGGACCTTCGTCACCGGCCTGCTCGGCTTCGCCTTCGCGTCCGCGCTCGGCGGAGCGGCCCAGGGCGAGGCCATGATGCTCGGCGCCCGCGCCCTGCAGGGCGTGTTCGGCGCGCTGCTCGCGCCCGCCGCGCTCTCCCTGCTCGCGGTGATGTTCACCGACGCCAAGGAGCGCGCCAAGGCGTTCGGCATCTACGGTGCGATCGCCGGTGGCGGTGGCGCCGTCGGCCTGATCCTCGGCGGCTTCCTCACCGAGTACCTGGACTGGCGCTGGACGTTCTTCGTGAACATCCCGTTCGCGATCATCGCGGCCGCGGGTGCCTACTTCGTCATCCGTGAGCCGGCCGGTTCCCGTAACCGTTCGTCGCTCGACATCCCGGGCGTCGTCCTGTCGACCCTCGGTCTGGTCTCCCTGGTGTACGGCTTCACGCGCGCCGAGTCCAACGGCTGGTCCGACGCCATGACGGTCGGCCTGTTCGTGGCCTCCGCCGTGCTGCTGCTCGGGTTCGTCCTCACCGAGTCCAAGGTCCGCTCGCCGCTGCTGCCGCTGCGCGTCCTGCTCGACCGCAACCGCGGCGGCGTCTACATGTCGCTCGGTCTCGCCGTCATCTCGATGTTCGGCCTGTTCCTCTTCCTGACGTACTACCTCCAGGTCGTCCGCGGCTACTCGCCGGTGACCACCGGCTTCGCGTTCCTGCCGATGATCGTCGGCATGATCACGGGCTCCACGCAGATCGGCGCCCGGCTGATGACGCGGGTCCCCCCGCGGCTGCTCATGGGCCCCGGCTTCCTGGTCGCGGCGCTCGGCATGCTGCTCCTGACGCAGCTGGAGATCGACTCCTCGTACCCGTTCCTGATCCTGCCGGCGCAGCTGCTGCTCGGCCTCGGCATGGGTACGGCGTTCATGCCCGCCATGTCCCTGGCCACGCACGGTGTCGAGCCGCGTGACGCCGGTGTCGCCTCCGCGATGGTCAACACCTCGCAGCAGGTCGGCGGCGCGATCGGTACGGCCCTGCTGAACACGATCGCCGCGTCGGCGACCACCGCCTATGTCGCCGCGCACGCGGCCGGCGCCACCAACCCCAAGCTCCTCCAGGCGCAGGCCATGGTGAACGGCTACACCCACGCCATCTGGTGGGCCGTCGGCATCCTGGCCGCGGCGGCGACGATCGCCCTCACCCTCATCAACACGGGTGTCCCGGGCAGCGCCGCCCCGAAGGCCTCCGGCTCCACGGAGGACGCTCAGGACGAGGTGCAGATCCCGGTGATCGCGCACTGACCCCGTAGAAGACTCGGGGCGCTACCGGAGCCAGGGGAGATCCGCCCCCGCCTCCTTCGGCTGAAGTCCCTCGGCGACGATCCTCATGATCTCGCCGAGGGACTTCTCCTGTTCCGGGGAGAGCCGGTCGAAGAGCGCCTGCCGGACGGCGGTGACATGACCCGGCGCCGTCCGCGTCAGGACCTCGTACCCCTCGTCCGTGAGGCACGCCAGCTGACCGCGCTTGTCGGAGGGGCAGTCCTCGCGGCGCACCCAGCCGTTCTTCTCCAGGCGTGCGACGGCGTGGGAGAGGCGGGAGCGGGTGATCTTCGCGTTCATGGCCAGCTCGGTCATGCGCAGGCGCCGGCGCGGCGCCTCGGAGAGCTGGACGAGCAGCCCGTAGTAGATGTGCGGCATGCCCGCGTCCCGCTGGAGTTGGCGGTCGAGGTGGTCCTCCAGCAGCGTGGTCGCATGGAGGTACGCCTGCCAGGTGCGCTGTTCCTCGTCCGTGAGCCAGCGAGGGGCTTGGGTGGGTGCCGTCGTCATGGGTTCCACTGTACGTACCTCCTTCTTGAAGATTAAACAATCGGGTACTACTCTGTCAGTACAGCTTGAGACTTCAAGTAATTCCGGGAGTGTCGTCATGCGTATGCCCGCCCTCTATCTCAGCCACGGCGCGCCACCGCTCGCCGACGACGACCTGTGGACCGGTCAGCTCGCCGCGTGGTCGGCCGAACTGCCGCGCCCCAGGGCGATCCTGATGGTCTCCGCGCACTGGGAGGAGGCCCCGCTCGCCCTCGGCGCCACCGAGGCCGTGCCGCTCGTGTACGACTTCTGGGGCTTCCCCGAGCACTACTACCAGGTGCGGTACGAGGCCCCCGGAGCACCCGAACTGGCCGATTCGGTACGGAAGTTGCTGCGTGGGCCCGGCACCCCGGTCCAGGACATCCCGGACCGCGGCCTCGACCACGGCGCGTACGTCCCGCTCGTCGAGATGTACCCCGGAGCCGACATCCCGGTCCTGCAGATCTCCATGCCGACGCTCGACCCGCAGAAGCTGATGGACATCGGCCGCAAGCTCGCGCCGCTGCGTGACGAGGGGGTCCTGATTGTCGGCTCGGGCTTCTTCACGCACAACCTCGCCGCGCTGCGCCAGGGCGGGATCCCGGCCTGGTCGGCGGAGTTCGACGACTGGGGGCACCGCGCCCTGGAGAGCGGCGACGTGGACGGCCTGCTCGACTTCACCCACAAGTCCCCGGCGGGTGCGCTGGCGCACCCTCGGACCGAACACTTCGCACCGCTGTTCGTGGCGATGGGGGCGGCGGAGCAGGCCGGTGAGCTGGACGCGCAGCGGAGCGTGATCGACGGGTTCTGGATGGGGCTGGCGAAGCGGTCGGTGCAGTTCGGCTAGGTGCCGGCGCCGGTGCCGAGCGGGCGTTCGTACCAGGCCACGTCCCAGTAGCGGTCGAACTTGCGGCCGACCTCGCGGTAGGTGCCGACGTAGGTGAAGCCGAATCGGGTGTGCAGGCGGCCCGAGGCCTCGTTCGGCTGGGTGATGCCCGCGTACGCGCGGTGGACGTCCTCGCCCGCGAGCGCCTCGAAGAGCGCGTCGTAGAGCAGGGTGCCGATGCCGCGGCCGCCCGCGTCGGGCGCACAGTAGACGCTGACCTCCACCGAGGTGTCGTACGCCGCCTTCGCGCGGAAGGGGCCCGAGGTCGCGTAGCCGAGGATGCGGCCGGAATCGCGCTCCTGGGCAACCAGCAGCCGGTGCCGGCCGTCTTCAATGTGGGAGAGCAGCCAAGGGCGGCGCTCCTGCGGGGTGAAGACGGCCGTGTCAAAGGTGATCGGCGTCTCACGCACATAGTGGTTGTAGAGGTCGGTGAGAGCGTCGAGATCCGTTTCGCCGCCGGGCCTGACCAGCACTTCTGTGGACTCCGTCACGCTGTGGACCTTCCCGTATCCGGCCGGTGGCGGCACAGGGTACTGCATGATCACGAAAATCGATGGTCGGCTTGGGAATTCTGTCCGGATTCCAGTCGTTGTTTCCATCGGATGCAGGGCACCCGGGAGGGTGTGCCTGGCACCACAGGACCACAGGACCTGTCCACCGCAGGCCCCCGCCCACCATCGCAAGGGAGCACGCATGGCAACCCGTGCCGTCGCCCGTCGTAAGTCCGCCGTCTCCGGCGAGACCGACGGCGCACGCAGTGTTCGCGCCGTAGGCGGCGAGATCGCCGACCGCGACCTGGTCGGCATGTACCTCGACGAGATCGCGCGTACACCGCTGCTGGACGCTGCCAAGGAAGTCGAACTTTCCCAGACCATCGAGGCGGGCGTGTACGCCCGGCAGATTCTCGACGGCGAGGCGGAGAGCGAAGCCGCGGGCAAGGCGTCCCGCGAGGAGCTCGAAGCGCTCGTCGCCGCGGGTGAGCGGGCCAAGGACGTCTTCATCAAGTCCAATTTGCGCCTGGTCGTGGCCGTAGCGCGCCGCTACCCGAGGAGCGGTCTCCCGCTCCTCGACCTCATCCAGGAGGGGAACGCGGGCCTGGTGCGCGCGGTCGAGAAGTTCGACTACCGCAAGGGCTTCAAGTTCTCCACGTACGCGACGTGGTGGATCCGGCAGGCCATCACGCGCTCGATAGCCGACCAGTCGCGCACGATCCGGCTCCCCGTCCACCTGGTGGAGGAACTGGGCCGCATCCGGCGCGTGCAGCGCGAGTTCAACCGGAAGAACGGGCGGGACCCCGAGCCCGAGGAGATCGCCGCCGAGCTCGAATCCAAGCCCGCGCGCGTCGTCGACGTCCTGGACTGGGCCCGCGACCCGGTCTCACTGAACATGCCGGTGGACGACGAGGGCGAGACCCAGTTCGGCGACCTCCTGGAGGACACGTCCGCCGTGTCGCCCGAGCAGTCCGTCCTCACGCTGCTGCGCAGCGAGGAGCTGGACGACCTCATCGGACATCTCGACCAGCGCACGGCGTCCATCATCAAGATGCGGTACGGGATCGACGACGGCCGTGAGCGCACGCTCACGGAGGTCGGCAAGGAGCACGGGCTGACCCGCGAGCGGATCCGGCAGATCGAGAAGCACGCTCTTCTCGAGCTGAAGAAGCTGGCTCGGGACACCGGGTTCGATGCCGCCGCGTGAGGTTCCGGGGGCGCTGCCCCCGGACCCCCGCGCCATTTGTCCTCAAGCGCCGGACGGGCGGGATGCCACCGGCCCGTCCGTGGCGCGGGCGAGACGGCTGCTCAACTCTCTTAGATAGTCCGCCAGTTCATCCGGCCCGTGCACCGTGAACTCGCAGTCCACCAGTGCGAGCCGCAGCGCCAGCCACTCCACCGAGTCGGTCGCCGTCGCGCGCAGCCGGCAGTTCCCGTCGGGCTGCGCCTCGGGCGCGCCCAGCGCCGAGGGCAGCCGTGCCACCACGAAGTCCGCCGGCGCTTCGAACGTCACGTCGATGTCGTACGAGGGCCGGCCGCGCCCCGACATGGACCGTCGCAGATACTCCGCCGCGTCCCCCGTCGGCAGTTCCCGCGGAGCGAACCGCGCACCCGTGGCGAACGGCTCCTCGACCCGGTCCACGCGGAAGGTGCGCCAGTCGTCCCGGTCGATGTCGTACGCCACCAGGTACCAGCGCCGCCCCGTCGACACCATCCGGTACGGCTCCGTCAGACGGCGTGACTCCGTGCCGTCGCCCGAGCGGTAGCGGAACCGCAGCCGCTCCTGCCCCGCCGTCGCCGACGCGAGGACCGTGAGCGTCTCCGTCGCGATGGACGCGCCGTCCCCGCCGGTCAGTGGCATCGTGGCGGCCTGGAGCGTGGAGACCCGGTGCCGCAGGCGCGAGGGCAGCACCTGCTCCAGCTTGGCGAGGGCCCGTACGGACGCCTCCTCCACGCCCTCGACGGCGTGCCCCGCCCCGGCCCGCAGACCGACCGCGATCGCCACGGCCTCCTCGTCGTCCAGGACCAGCGGGGGCAGCGCCTTGCCCGCGACCAGGCGGTAGCCGCCCTCCGCACCCATCGACGCCTGCACGGGATAGCCGAGATCACGCAGCCGGTCCACGTCCCGGCGCACCGTGCGCCGCGAGACGCTCAGGCGCGCGGCGAGCTCGCCGCCGGGCCATTCGCGCGGAGTCTGGAGCAGGGAGAGCAGTTGGAGCAGCCGGGCCGGAGTGTCGGTGGTCATGGTGCGTCCCCTCTCGTTCGCGTCCCGTTATCGTGTCCGTCCCGCTCGCGGCGCCCTCGCTTGTGGCTTTCGCGGCGCATTCGTTATCGGGAGATGCCAGGGTGCGCGCCATGTAGGACACGGTGTGACCTACATGCCTCCTAGTCTCCTCGTATGACTTCACCCGTGACCACCCCCGACAGGCGACGCTGGTTCGCCCTGGCCATCGTGATGACCGCCGCCTTCATGGACCTGGTCGACGTCACGATCGTCAACATCGCGATCCCGTCCATCCAGCGCGACGCGGGCGCCACCGTGAGCCAGATCCAGTGGATCACCGCCGGATACGCGCTGGCGTTCGCCGCGGGCCTGATCACCGGCGGGCGGCTCGGCGACATCTACGGCCGCAAGCGGCTCTTCCTGTTTGGGATCGCCGGCTTCACGCTCGCCTCGGCGCTCTGCGGCTTCGCCGCGAACCCCGAGATGCTGGTCGCCTCGCGCATCCTCCAGGGCGGCATGGCCGCGATGATGGTGCCGCAGGTCCTGTCGATCGTGCACGCCACGTTCCCTGCGGAGGAGCGCGGCAAGGTCTTCGGCCTCTTCGGCATGATCGTCGGCCTGGGCGCGGTCTCGGGCCCGCTGCTCGGCGCGCTGCTCACCGAGTGGAACCTGTTCGGTCTCGAATGGCGCCCGATCTTCCTGATCAACCTGCCGGTCGGCATCGCCGGACTGCTCCTCGGCCGCAGGTTCATCAGCGAGTCCAAGGCGCCCCGCGCCCTCAAGCTCGACCTCGTCGGCGTCGTGCTGGTCACGCTCGGACTGCTCATGCTGATCTACCCGCTGACGCGTGGCCGTGAGCTGGGCTGGCCCGTGTGGGGTCACGTCGTGATGGGCTCCAGCGTCCTCGTCTTCGGCGCGCTCGTCGCGTACGAGAAGTACAAGACGCGGCGCGACGGTTCGCCGCTGGTCGAGCTGTCGCTGTTCAAGGTGAAGAGCTTCGCGGCCGGTATCGCCGTGCAGGTCGTCTTCGGTGTCGCGCTCGGCGTGTTCTTCCTGGTGTGGACGATGTACATGCAGGTGGGCCTCGGGTGGACGGCGCTGCACGCGGGCCTGACCGGGGTGCCGTTCTCCATCGCCGTGTCGGCGGCGGCCGGGATCTCCGTGCAGAAGCTCGTGCCGAGGTTCGGGCGCAAGGTGCTCCAGACCGGCGCGCTGGCGATGATCGCCGGACTGCTGATCTACATCTGGGAGGCCGGGCGGTACGGCGCCGGGATCACGTCCTGGCAGATGGCGCTGCCGCTCGTCGTGATGGGCGTCGGCATGGGCCTCATCGTCGCCCCGCTGACCGATGCGGTGCTCTCCGACGTGCCGCGCGAGCACGCCGGTTCGGCGTCCGGGCTGATCAACACCACGCAGCAGATGGGTACGGCGCTCGGGCTCGGCCTCGTCTCCGTGGTGTTCTTCGGGACGATCGGCGACCACCTCGCGCCGACCGAGGTCGGGCAGGCGTTCACCGACGCGTTCAGCAACTCGCTGTGGTACGTCGTCGGCGTGCTCGCCGTGATCTTCCTGCTGATGTTCGCGCTGCCGGGGCGGCCCGCGCAGCACGTCGAAGGGGGCGCACAGGACGCGGACCCGGAGGCCGGACCGGTCGAGAAGGCGCCGGAACTGGTCTAGGGCCTCTCGTTTGGATCATGCCGGGCTCGCGAGGTCTGGTGCAGCCTGATCCAAACGAAAGGCCCCGGTTCCCGCGGGACTTCGAGTGGGGGGGGGGCCCCCCCCCCCCCCCCGGGGGCCCCCCCCCCCCCCGGGGGGGGGGGGGGGGGGGGGTGATAGGGGGCGCCGGGGAGCACCCCCCGCGCCCAAGCGGGACGGGGGAGGGCACAAC
>NZ_JBSGTG010000015.1:33488-38448 GCF_053607285.1 Streptomyces sp. NPDC055140
ACAACCAACCCCCCCGGGCCCCGGCGCTCATCGTGGGGGGCGGCCCCCCGCCACCGGCCGCGGGGGCCCGCCCACTCGTCGTTCAGCCGGCCGTCTCGTCGTTCAGTCGGCCGTACGGATCTCCGCGCGGCTCGCCTTCGTGTCCAGGGCCTGCAGCACCGCGCCCGGGTTGCCGCCCCGGACGACCGCCGAGCCGATGTCCTCGCGGATCGCGGCCCGCACGTCGGGCCAGGACGCCTGGTTCACCGGCTGGAACTCCGCCCGCGGCATCTGGTCGATGAACTTCCACAGCGGGCGCTGCGCCGGGTCGGAGCGCAGGGAGTCCGACGCGGACGCCGTCACGGGCAGCGCCGCCTGGCCGCCCCCGTACGTCCGGGCCGACTTACGGCTGTAGAGGTACGTCAGGAACTCGCCGCACTCGGCCTTGCGGCCGTTCCGCTTGAACGCGAGCAGCCAGTCGCTCAGCCCGACCGGCGCCGCCGCGCCCCCGTCCCGCTGCGGGAACGCGGCGTGCGCGTACGGGACCTTCGCCTGGCCGGCCGCGCTCATCAGGACCGGATGGGCGATCATCATGCCGATCTGCCCGCGCAGGAACTGCTCGTACGCGGCCGTCCGGTCGAGGAGCTGGGGCGCGGCGCCGGCCAGGCCCTCGCCGACGAGGTGATCGCGCAGCCAGGTCAGCGTCGCGATGTTGCTGTTGGTCGCGAAGTCGTAGCCGGTGACGCCCGCGTAGGTGCCGCCGCCGGCGAGCAGCCAGGCGAGCGCCTCGTCCTCGGCGGCCTCGGGGCCGAGCTGGAGCCCGTACGGCGTCTTCACGCCCATCGCCTTCAACGCCTGTGCCGCGGTGCGCAGTTCGTCCCACGAGCCGGGCGCGGAGACGCCCGCGCGCTCGAAGAGCGTCGTGTTGTAGAAGAGGCGCGGGGTGCTCGCCATGAACGGGATGCCGTACTGGACGTAGTGCGCCGTGCCCGCCTGGGCGAACGACTGCGTGAAGTCGGCCTGCGTGGGGATGTCGAAGAGCTCCGACACCGGGTAGAGCTTGCGCTGGTCGGCGAACGTCGCGAAGACGTTGGTCTGCGCGATGTCGGGCGCCTTGCCGTCCTTCACCCGCTGGGCGAGGGTCCGGTCCAGCTTGGCGAACGGGATCCGCTCCACATGGACCGTGACGTCCGGCTTCACCTTCTTGTACGCCTTGACGACCTGGTCCCACTGGTCGCCGATCGAGGAACCGACGCTCTGGTCGTAGCTCGCCACCATCAGGTCGAGGGAGGACTTCGACGAGCCGGAACCGCAGCCGCTGACCCCGTAGGCCGCGGCGCCGGCGAGCCCGGCCGTCTGAAGAAGGAAACGTCGCCGCCGCACTGCTCTCGCCCACCCCTTGGTTGCACGCCAGATCGGTGGCAGATTCTGCCACATAGGCATACCATGACTTCATGCCCCGTAGTTCTACGACTGAGACGCTGACGGAACGACGCAAGGCCGCCACCCGCCTCGACATCGCCCGCACGGCGGCGGCGCTCTTCGTGGAGGACGGCCTGCGCGCCACCCGCGCCGAGGACATCGCCCGCGCCGCGGGGGTCGCCCCGCGGACCTTCTACCGCTACTTCGCGACCAAGGAAGAAGCGGTCGCCCCGCTCTTCGCCGCGGGAGCCCAGCAGTGGGCGGAGGCCGTGCGCGACGCCCCATCCGCGCTCTCCGTGCCCGAGGCGCTGCGGCACGCGGTCGCCCGGTCGCTCACCGCGGACGACGCGGCGAACGTGGAATCCCTGGAGTGGGTCAGGTCCCTGCTGCGCATGGCGGCGGAGAGCCCGGCGCTGCAAGCGGTGTGGGGCACCGCCTGCCACGCGTCGGAGGCCACGCTGCTGGCCGTCCTCGAGGAGCGGGTGGGGGGCGGGGGTGACACGGGGGTGCCCCCGTCGCTCGCCCTGCGCTTGGGCGCCGGGGTCGCCTGCACGGCCATTCGCGTAGGCGTGGAGACCTGGGCCGCGAGCGACGCCCCGGCCGGCGGCGAGCTCGGGCCCGCGGCGCTCGCCGCGCGGTGCCTCGCGTCGCTCGGCGACTTCCCGTGGGCCCCGGCCTAGCCCCCGTCCGCGCCCGCACCCCCTGAACTCCCCAGTTCCACCCTCGACTTCTTCTGGAGCACCCGTGAACAACCTCACCGGAAAGACCGTCCTCATCACCGGCGGAGCCCGCGGTATCGGCGCCGAGACAGCGCGCCGCGCCGTCGAGGCCGGTGCCAACGTCGTCGTCACCGACGTCCTGGAGGACGAGGGCAAGGCCCTCGCCGCCAGGCTCGGCGAGCGCGCCCGCTTCATGCGGCACGACGTGACGTCGGAGGAGGACTGGACGGCCGTCGCCGCGTTCGCCACCGCCGAGTTCGGCGGGATCGACGGCCTGGTCAACAACGCGGGCATCTCCACGGGCCAGCCCCTGGAGACGGAGACCGTCGAGCACTTCCGCAAAGTCCTCGACATCAACCTCACCGGCGTCTTCATCGGCATGAAGACGGCCATCAACGCGATGAAGGACAACGGCGGCGGCTCCATCGTCAACATCTCCTCCGCCGCCGGCCTCATGGGCCTCGCCCTCACCGGCTCCTACGGCGCCTCCAAGTGGGGCGTGCGCGGCCTGACCAAGCTCGCCGCGGTCGAGCAGGGCACGGCGAAGATCCGAGTGAACTCCGTGCACCCCGGCATGATCTACACCCCGATGACGGCCCAGCTCGGCATCCAGCAGGGCGACGGCGGATACCCGAACACCCCGATGGGCCGCGTCGGCGAGGCGGACGAGATCGCCAAGGCGACCGTGTTCCTGCTCTCGGACGACTCCTCGTACGTCACCGGCGCCGAGCTCGCCGTGGACGGCGGCTGGACCACGGGCCCGACGGTCAAGTACGTCATGGGCCAGTAAGGGCCGTAGGTGCCGCAGTCGCGGTAGGTACCCCCGAAGGGCCCGGTTCTCCACGAGGAGGCCGGGCCCTTCTGCCTGCACGGCTACGGAGACGCTCGCCGACTCCGCCAAGTACGGGCACCGGCCCCGGCACACCCCCGGCGTTCCGCCACTGGGGCGCTCGCCCGAACCGTGCTACTCGGGCCGAACGTCGTTCAGGCTGTTGACGACAGTCACGGACGGCGGATGTGCAGGCGCAGGCACCTGGATGAGAATGGGGACATAGACTATGTCGCCGTGCCTGAACTCGGCCTTCGCTGAAAACCGGTAGCAGGTGATCTCGTTCGGACTGCTGCGCGCCGCATAGCACCGAAGCGTCGACTTCGTGGGTGCAGCCTGCGACTTCTGCGACAGGGCACCTGATTCACTCGCTGATGCGCTCCATTCGCCGAGCGCAAAACAGCAGGAGGCCGCAGCGACAATGCTGACACTCCGCAATGCTGCCTTCTTCATCCTCATCACCCCGAAATCTGCGAGTGAACTGAGTCGTTCTATCGTCCCACGCCGGCACGACACGCGCGAGGCGCTTCGGGTCCGTCGCGCATGAAAGTCCGTCAAGGACTTCGAAGGAATCCATCACAGATTGCACGACCTTCGGAAAGGATCTCCAGCGTGCGCACCGATCGGGTGACGGTCGTGGGCCGGCTGCAGGCGAGGCCCTCGGGCAGTGGTTCGGGATGTCCGAGGTCTCAACTGCTGCAGTTGGAGGCTTCGTTGGTAGCCCGTTCTGCCGCATCGCCGAGTACGACTGTGTCGTCGACCACGAACAGGAAATCTCCGGCAAGGCCAAACGACACGGAGTGAACATCCAGGCCGTCACCGACTCTGCGGGCGACCTGATCCCACACTCGCCGGCGGCGCTCGGGCACACGACTGAGGATTCTAGTAATCAGTTCACATCGGGCGATGATCTGACACGCCGGCCTGCGCCAACAACTTCCCCGGCAGGATGCTGGGTTGGACGTCAAAGCGATGAATGGGTGATGTTCACGGCGACACTGACCGCTTGGGTGGGGTGCAGCCTCCGACACGCGAGTTTTTATCTAGCATGCAGCCCTGCATCGATATGTGAGCTTGCACAGCTCAGAGTCCGAGGGGAAGAACCTTGCGTAAAATCCAGCGCGTTCTGATCACCGTCGCCGCAGTGGGAAGCTTCGCCGTTGCAGGAATGGGTGTCGCTCACGCGGACGACACCTCGAACAGCTACAACGGCCCGTCCTACAACTTGAACTTGATTAGTCTGCTGGGAGGCCAGACACCTCAGACGCCCCAAACCCCCCAGACGCCGCAGACTCCTCAGACGCCGCAGCTCGTGCAGCAGTCGACGGGAGCCACACGGTTGGATGCCCCATCTCCGGGCGCCGGGGATGAAGCGAATAAGACGCCGAAGACGCCGGAGACGCCGAAGACGCCGAACACCCCCAACACCCCGAACACGCCGAACACGCCGAACACCCCCAACACCCCGAACACGCCGAACACCCCCAACACGCCGAACACGCCGAACACGCCGAACACCCCGAACACGCCGGACCCCGTGAAGAAGGCCTCGAACACGCCGGACCTCCTGAAGGCCCCGAACACGCCGTCGCCGGACCTCCTGAAGAAGGCCCCGAACACGCCGGGCCTCATGAAGGCCCCGAACACGCCGGGCCTCATGAAGGCCCCGAACACGCCGGGCCTTCTGAAGGCCCTCACTACGCTGCTGCAGCCTGGGGGACTGCTCTGAGACCTGACGCCGTAAAGATGGGGCAGCGCAACCTGTTGTTGCGCTGCCCCATCTTTATGTCTTCAGTGACGTCAAGCTCCGCCTCCGCCACCCGGTGTGTTCGGGGTGTTGGGGGTGTTCGGGGTGTTGGCTCCGCCTCCGCCACCCGGTGTGTTCGGGCTGTTGGGTGTGTTGGGGGTGTTGGGAGTGTTGGCTCCGCCTCCGCCACCCGGTGTGTTGGGTGTGTTGGGGGTGTTCGGGGTGTTGGCTCCGCCTCCGCCACCCGGTGTGTTGGGTGTGTTG
>NZ_JBSGTG010000015.1:38546-127327 GCF_053607285.1 Streptomyces sp. NPDC055140
GGTGTTCGGGGTGTTGGCTCCGCCTCCGCCACCCGGTGTGTTGGGTGTGTTGGGGGTGTTCGGGGTGTTGGCTCCGCCTCCGCCACCCGGTGTGTTCGGGGTGTTGGGGGTGTTGGGAGTGTTGGCTCCGCCTCCGCCACCCGGTGTGTTCGGGGTGTTGGGGGTGTTGGGAGTGTTGACTCCGCCCCTGCCACCCGGGGTGTTCGGTGTGTTGGGCGTGTTCGGGGTGTTGACTCGGCCCCTGCCCGGTGTGTTGGGGGTGTTGGGGGTGTTGGGGGTGAACCTGTTCCTGCCACCCGGAGTGTTGGGGGTGTTCGGGGTGTTGGGGGTGAACCTGTTCCTGCCACCCGGGGTGTTGGGGGTATTCGGAGTGTTGGGGGTGAACCTGTTCCTGCCACCCGGGGTGTTCGGTGTGTTGGGCGTGTTCGGGGTGTTGACTCGGCCCCTGCCCGGTGTGTTGGGGGTGTTCGGGGTGTTGGGTGTGTTCACTGTGCCCCTGCCACCCGGTGTGTTGGGTGTGTTCGGGGTGTTGGGGGTGTTGGCTCCGCCTCCGCCACCCGGTGTGTTCGGGGTGTTGGGGGTGTTCGGGGTGTTGGCTCCGCCTCCGCCACCCGGTGTGTTCGGGGTGTTGGGGGTGTTCGGAGTGTTGGCTCCGCCTCCGCCACCCGGTGTGTTCGGGGTGTTGGGGGTGTTCGGAGTGTTGGCTCCGCCTCCGCCACCCGGTGTGTTCGGAGTGTTGGGGGTGTTGGGTGTGGGCACAACTGCAGTGCTCTGGGTCGTGGATACAGCCTCTGCGCTGGCTACGCCAACTGTTGCAGAGAGCAGCGCTGCGGCGCAGGAGGCTCCTGCGATGCGCGCGATCCTATTTCGAGCAGTGAACATGGGAGACCTCGCCCTCGGTTTCCAACCAGGTGAACCGTCCCACTGGGCGGCTGGCATTTCGCCTAAAAATGGAGTGCCCGAATATTCGCTTGGTGAATATTCGACGCTGAGAGGGTCACTGGGTTACCACTTCCCGGAGGAGTTGGCGAGGGTGTCGGATATTGATCTGGAGTGGGTGGCCGCGCCTTGCCAACGGCATGCACAACCACACTCTGCGGCAGCGGATTGTCCGCGCCAGCCGACGCTGCTGTTGTGGCGAGCAGCGCGATGACATACAAACCACCGACTGCATGCAGTACGTGCTCGCGAGCGCTGACCACGGCTTGAGGATCCTTCTGAGAACCGGTCCTCAAGTGGAGTGCCGCAGGGAAAGTGATTCTTCAATACGTGGAATCACACCCTCAGGGGCATTTCGCGCCAGGCGTTCGCTTGACTGCCACTCACATATGCAGCTTAGTCCAGAGGTTGCGGCTCGACCACTCGAGTGACTTTGCAGTGTGAATCCCGTACGACATCCGCTGCCTACTCGGTTGGATTTGTCGTGATAGAGGAATGCAGATGGCTTCATCCGCGGCCACCGCCACAGCGCTTTGGCCTTGCGAGAACAGGGATTTTCCCAGACGGGGGGAGCCGTGGCGATCCGTTGCCCGGCGCCTTCCCTGCTCATATCGGCCATGGCGCTGGCCATACATTCACACTAGCCCCGGCGCGACGTCTACGCAGCTTGCGGCATGCTCTGCCCTGTGTATGAGGGCAGTTCTGGCCGACGGGCACCGCAATGACAGCAGCAAGCGGCTACCCCTCCTCGATGCGATTCCGCGGGGCGGCGGCTTGTCTCATCCCGTGAAGTAGCCGATACGGAGGTCTGACTCCGCAGGTCGCGGCGACGGCCGGCCCGGTGCGTTGCCGAAGATGAGGCTCTGGCCTGCGAGAGAAGCTTGGGGAGCGCGTCCTGCGCCTGGCTTCCTCGCCCCATGTGTGGCACACAGACCGAGGTCCGGTTCTCTACGCCACTTCGAAGGGTGCGCCCCTCAAAACGTCTGGATGGCCGCTGGATATAAGCGCGCACAGGCTACCTATATTTCTTTGACCTCGCATTTTCGCGCCGTCCCGCACCCCTTTCGAGAGGTTTATTTGAATGGGCGTTGTCGTGTGGATCCAGGAACCTCAGAGGCGTAAAGGCTCTTGCTGGAGTTTTTCTGGGACCTCGTTCGGCCTCGTTCGACCTCGTTCATCACCGAGGGCGCGATCCCGTTCGCCGCGGCGGACCCGCTGCGCGTCATCCCCGCCTCGATGACGGGTGGCGCGGTCATCGGCGCCCTGTCGATGGCCTTCGGCTGCACCCTGCCCGCCCCGCACGGCGGCATCTTCGTGGTCCCGCTGATCGGCGACCCGTTCCTCTACCTCATCGCGAGTGCCAAGAAGGCTCATCGCGAGTGCCGAGAAGGCGCGATTGCCGAGAAGGAAGGGGAGCCGAAGATACCGGTCGCCGCCTGACAGTTCGGAACTGTCCGCGAATGCGAGATACGTCACGGTCCGGGGCCAAAGTCCCGGACCGTGGTGTTGACTGGGCCCATGCCTGAGCACCTGTCGTACTTCCAGCAGATAGGCGTGGCGTTCCTCGCGGCCGCCACCGTGGTGTGGGTGGTGGGTCTCGTCCGGCTGGTGCGCCATGTGGGCTGGGGTGCCGAGCAGCCCCTCGCCTCGCTGCCGGTCCAGGGCGGTCCGCCCGCCCAGGAGTCCGTGCCGCTGACGCCGGACGAGCACGACGCGTTCGCGGGCCTGGTACGACAGTTCGGCCGCCGTTAGTCGCCGGCCGCGGTTGGCGGCCGACGCTTGTGCAGCTAGCCGCAGCTGGGGCGGGAGCGGTCGGTGGCGCGGCACTGCATCGCCGCGCGGGCCTCGTCCTGTGTGGCGTACACCTCGCACATGTGACGGCCGTCCGGCGTCGCCGTGTGCTCGATCTCCCAGAGACTGATCTCGCTGCCGTCGTGCAGCAGGAACGCGTGCTCGTACAGCGTGAAGCCGAGGCGCGGGCGGCCGAACGCCTGCGTGATCTGGTGCGCGTACGCGGTGTGCAGGAGCCGGGCCGTGTCGGGTCCCGGGCGGTCCTCGTTCTCCGCGCGGCGCAGCAGGCGGCGGGCGTGGTCCGCCGAGTCGTCGGCCGCGTAACTGCGGCGCGGCTCGGGGATCGACGGGAGCTGGAGCGGGAGCGGGAGTTCGAA
Source organism: Streptomyces sp. NPDC055140 (assembly GCF_053607285.1). NCBI lineage: Bacteria > Bacillati > Actinomycetota > Actinomycetes > Kitasatosporales > Streptomycetaceae > Streptomyces > Streptomyces sp. NPDC055140. The sequence continues at coordinate 41,654 of NZ_JBSGTG010000015.1, forward strand.
GTCGGGGGCGGCCTCGCGGGGCAGCGGGAGGCGGTCCGTCGCCAGGTGGAGGTCCTCCTCCGACGTGTACACCTCGTGCTGGGTCCCCCGCTCGGGCATCGTGTTGTGGACGAGCTCCCACAGGGTGAGCGCGCTGCCGTCCGCGAGCAGCCACGTGTGCCGGTACGTCTCGCGGTGCAGGCCCGCGCTGTGGTGTGCGGAGTGCAGCGAACTGTCGTACGCGAGCGCGCAGTCGAGGCGGGCGAGGGCCTCGTCGGGCAGCTCGAAGGAGTTCAGGGCCCGGCCCAGCAGGCGCCCGAGGTGCTCATCCGGCTTGTGCGTGCCGTCCGGCTGATGCGACTCGTGCGACTCGGGTGGCTCGTACGCTGTGGTGTCGTACGGAACGCTCAAGGCATCTCCCGGCGTTGCTACATGTCACCTTGTGGGTGCATACCGTAGCCCCTAGGTCGGACATCATGTCCTCGAAATCAGAAACGAACGGGCCGCGCGGGGAAGTTCCCGCGCGGCCCGTCCTTATGGGCGCGTCAGGCGCCGCTGCCCGCCGTCCACTGGCTCCACGACATGTTCCAGCCGTTGAGGCCGTTGTCGGGCGCGATGGTGGTGTCGGGGGAGTGCTTGACGGTCACCACGTCGCCGACGAGCGAGTTGTCGTAGAACCACTTGGCGATCGTCGCGCCGCCCGCGCCCTGGACGTCCGCGAGGCCGATGCAGCCGTGACTGGTGCCGGAGCGGCCGAAGGGCGGGTTGCCCTTCGGGTACCAGTAATTGCCGTGGATGAACGTGCCCGACGAGGACAGACGCATCGCGTGCGGGACATCGGGGATGTCGTACTCGCCGCCGAAGCCGACCGTCGACCCGTTCATCCGGGTCTGCACGAACTTCTCGGAGATCACCATCTGCCCGTTGTACGTGGTGTGCTGCGCGCTGCCGGCCGAGATCGGGATCGTCTTGATCGTCTTGCCGTCCCGCACGACCGTCATCGTCTGGGTGTTGACGTCGACCGTGGAGACCTGGGATCGGCCCACGGTGAAGCTGACCGTCTTGTTCTGGACGCCCGTCACGCCGTTCGCGCCCTGCACGCCGTCCAGGTCGATCTTCATCGTGACCTTGGAGCCGGCCTTCCAGTACTCCTCGGGGCGGAAGTCGAGCCGCTGCGCGCCGAACCAGTGGCCCACGATCTTCTGGCCGCTGCTGGAGGACACCGTGATGTGCGACTGCACGGCCTTCTTGTTCGTGATCGCCTTGTCGAACGTGAACGAGACCGGCATGCCGACGCCGACGGTGGTGCCGCCGTCCGGCGTGTACGTGCCGATGAAGCTGCCCGACGTGGTGACCGTCGTGAAGATCGAGTTGGCGGCGGCGGTACGACCGTCGGAATCCTTGGCGGTGGCCGAGATGCGGTACTTCGTCCCGCGCTCGAGCTGCTCCTTGGGCTTCCACACCGAGCCGTTGGCGGTGAGTGAGCCCGGCACGGTCTTCCCGCTGTCGGGCTCCGTCATCTTCACGTCGGTGAGCTTGCCGGACTTGACCTTCACGCCCGTCGCGTTGATGGACGCCCCCGTCGAACCGTCCTTGGCCGAGATCGTGATCTGCGCGGCGGACGAGCCCTTGCCCTTGGTGTCGCCGTTCTTGCCGTCGGCGTTCTCCGCGTTGGCGCTGCCGCCGCAGGCGGTGAGGGCGAGCGCGGTGACGGTGACCGCGGCCGTCGCCACCAGGACCCGCCGCGCGGTACGCCTGCGACCCTGCTCGGGCTGCCGGGGATGCTGCTGGTGCGCGGCTGTGTCCGGGGTTGTCACGAGATGCTCCATGATTAGTCAGTTACTCCAGTGTGTGTAGAGAGGGCGAACTGACCGGAAAGGTTCCTTCGGGAAGATGTGAACGGAGACACAGGCCACGCCAGGAACCGGGCCGGTCGGGCGCGTGGCGCGCCCCCCGAGTGGTGGGCGCCCCGTGCCTCAACTCCCGTACAGATCCCCGTACGAGAGGAACGTCCCACCCGGCCCCCGCACCGACTCCGCCGCGAGTACCGCCCGCACGATCGCCCGCGTCACCATGTCCGCGCCCGCCGCGAGGATGTCGTTCAGCGCGAGGGGGTTGGCCTCGTCGAGCGGGTGCGTGCCGGTCGCGACGGCGAACACGGTGTCCCCGTCGTTGAGGAGGTGCACGGGACGGACGGCGCGCGCGATGCCGTCGTGCGAGGTGCCCGCGAGCTTGTGCGCCTGGGAACGGGTGAGTACCGCGTCCGTGGCGACGACGGCGAGCGTGGTGTTCATCGGCGGCGCCTGTCCGGCGGCCTCCTCCTTGGCCCGCGCGATCCGCTCCTGCGCCGCCGCGTGCGCCTCCGGTGAGGGGTACGGATACGGGTGCGAGGGCGGGTGAGGTCCGCCGTCCCGCGCGTCGGTGGAGTCCGGGGCGAAGAACCGCCCGTAGAGCGCGCCCGTCGCCGGATCGACCGCGGAGCCCACCGCGTTGGCCACGACCAGCGCCGCGACCGTCACCCCCGAGTCGAGCACCGTGCTCGCCGTGCCCACGCCGCCCTTCAGCCCGCCGATCACCGCGCCCGTACCCGCGCCCACCGAGCCCTCCGCGACAGACGAGCCCGGCGCGGAAGCGGCCGCCGCCTCCACCGCCGCGCGGCCCGTCGCCGCGTCGGGCCTGGCCCGGAACTCCCCGCCGCGCCCCAGATCGAAGACGCACGCGGCGGGGACGACCGGCACCACCTCGCGCGGCCCGGCCCCCACCCGTACGCCCCGGCCCTGCTCCTCCAGCCACGCCATGACACCCGACGCGGCGTCCAGGCCGTAGGCGCTGCCACCCGTCAGGGTCACGGCGTCGATGCGCCGGACCACATTGCGCGGGTCGAGCGCGTCCGTCTCCTTCGTGCCCGGGCCGCCGCCGCGTACGTCCACAGCGGCGGTCATCCCGCCCTCGGGCGCGAGCACCACCGTCGTCCCGGTCAGCCAGCCGCCCTCGCCGGCGCGGGTGGCATGACCGACCCGCAGGCCGGCGACATCGGTCAGGGCATTGCGCGTGGGGGTCGTCATACGGCATGCGTATCACGTGAGTTGGGACCCGAGGCCGCCTCCGCGCACGCCCTGAGGGAGTGAATGTCACGCCCTCAGCGACGGTGAGCGCGGCCACGATGCCCGCCGCCGGCTCGCGCCGAACGGCAGGTGACGCACGGGGCTTTGGTCCGCCCAGATGGCGACCAACGCCTCTTGTCCCCTATATCCGGGACGCACCTATATCCGGGACGCACTGTGGAGGAGTAAGGAACTCCCACCTCCCTCCCACCAGGAAGTCGCCATGAGTCCTGCCCTCAAGGACGCCCCGCCCGTCGAACGGACGGCCGGCTCGTACGATCCCCAGCAGTACCGACCCGGCCGCACGATCATGGGCTGGGGGCCGGAGAACGATCTCTTCTGGAAGTCCGTGGGCCAGCGCGTCGCCGCCCGCAACCTGTGGATCGCCGTCCCGGCGCTGCTCGTCGCCTTCGTGGTGTGGCAGGTCTGGAGCGTCACCGCCACCAACCTCACGGACGTCGGCTTCGCCTACAGCACCCCGCAGCTGTTCTGGCTGACGGCCGTCCCCGGCCTCACCGGCGGCACGGCCCGGATCTGCTACACGTTCCTCGGCCCGTTCCTCGGCCCGTTCCTCGGCCCGCTGCTCGGCCCGCGCATCGGCCAGCGCCGCTTCACCGCGCTGTCGACCGTCGTCCTGATCGTCCCGCTGATCTGGCTCGGCTTCGCCGTGCAGGACACCGGCGCCCCGTATGCCGTCATGGTGGGCATCGTCGCGCTCTGCAGCATCGGCGGCGCCAACTTCGCCTCCTCCCTCGCCAACATCGGCTTCTTCTTCCCCAAGCGGGAGAAGGGCAACACCACCGGCATCAACGGCGGCCTCGGCAACCTCGGCGTCTCCGTCGTCCAGCTGGTCACCCCCGCGTGATCACCAGCTCGGTCCTCACGATCGGCTCCGCCCAGCACAAGGCCGACGGCACCCCCGCCCACGCCAACGCGCTCAAGCAGGGCGAGATGGAGTCCGCCTCGGTCACCGGCTTCACGTCCGCCATCGCGGCGTACGGCTTCTTCTTCTCCCGGCGATGTTCGCGAACTTCGCCGGGACCAGCTCCCTGTGGTGCTTCGTGGGCTTCTACGTCACGTGCATCGGCATCTGCTGGTGGTTCTACGCCCGCAAGGGCGCCGAATCCCCCAGCTGACCCCACGACCCGAGCGGCCCGCACCCCTGCACCCCGCACCCCGCTCCCGACGCCCCCGGACGGACGTACGCTGGGGGCATGAGCACCGCCCCTGACCCCGAACCGCGCGATCCGAAGAGCGCGCTGGTCTTCGATGATCCGCTGAGCACGCAGTCCTCGGACGACACGGACCGAGGGTGGGGCGAGCGGCCCACCGCCGGCGGCGACAGCGCCGCCGACCTGGCACGCTTCCTCGACGAGAAGCCACCCCACCACCTCTGAGCCGCGGCTACTGCTCGCTGTGCCCAGAGCCGCGCTGCGCCACCAGGGCGTCGCGGATTTCCTTCAGGACCTCCAGCTCGGACAGCTCCACGACCTCCGCGGCGCCTTCCTTCGCGGCATCCCGGGCCGCCTTCCTGGCGAGGTACTTGGCCATCGGCAGCACCATCAGGAAGTACACGACCGCGGCCGTGATCACGAACGTGAGAGTGGCGCTGAGCACCGAGCCCCACAGGATCTCGATGCCGTCGTCGCCCGGGCAGGTGCCCTTCAGGCACGACGTGTAGCCGTTCAGGTCCTTCGTGCCGAACGCGCCGACCAGCGGGTTGATGACGCCCTTCACGACGGAGTTCACGATGTTGGTGAACGCGGCTCCGATGACGACGGCGACCGCAAGGTCGATCACATTGCCGCGCATCAAGAAGGCCTTGAAGCCCTCCCACAGACTCGGCTTCTTCTTCTCGCTCACCAGAAGGCCTCTCTTCACTTGTGCAGGATGTGGAGCAAACAGCTCCGCAACCTACGACAGCGCCTGGCGGGCCTGTCCAATTCGCCAACTCGAACGAGGGACTTGACTTCGAAACCGTGCGGACCGGCCCGTCCGGGCACCCGAAATTGATCACCACAGGGCCACCGCCAGCCGCGAGGTGGCACCGGCCCCGGCGAGCCGCGCCGCCGTCTCTCGAGGCACGGACAGGACGACCAGAGCGCCGCCCTCCGCGGCAACTTCGCCGGCTGACTCCGCCGACTCCGCTGAATCCGGCACGGAACTGACCCGCGCCCCCGCCGCGACGACCCTGCCGCCCTGGCCCCCGGATCCCGGCCCATCACCGGCGCCGGCTCCCGCGCCCGCCGCCACGACGTCGACCCGGTCACCGGGCCGCAGCAGCCGCACCGCCGCCGCGTCCGCGATCCGCACCGGCGCGGACACCGTCACGACCGACCGCCGCACCCGCTCCCGCCCGGAGCCCGAGGACTCGGAGCCTGAGGAGCCCGCGCCGGAGGATCCGGAACCGGTGGACCCCGCCCCCGACGGCCCCGCGGCCACCAGCACCGCCGCCGTCAGAGCGAGCCCCGCAGCGACCGCCCGCCGCCGGTGCCGGCCCGCACGCCGTGACCGCCACCGCCCGCCGCGCACCCGCAGCGGCGCGAAATGAGGGACCTCGCACGTCGGGGGAGTGCTGAACGGGGACATGGGCGACCACCACCTGGATCGAGAGGCATCGGACAACATCGAAAAGCCTCGGAACGCGCAAGCTCGAAAGCTCGCCTCGCGCTCCACGATCCAGGCCCGCGCCGATTCCCGCTGAGCCCCGTGCACTACTCGCCGGTTGTGGACAACTCCCTCACCCGAAGGCAAAGTTCAGCACCGGTCAACACCGTTCAGCACCTTTCAGCGCGCGGCTACGGCAGCGCGATCCCCGGATCCATCCCCCCGAGCGCCCTCACACACAGGCAGTCCCGCTCGCCCTCCGCCGGCAGTCCCGCCACCGCGTCGAAGAGCACCGTCCGCAGCCGGTCCACATTGGCGGCGAAGACCTGGAGAACCTCGTCGTGCGACACGCCCTCGCCCGACGCGGCGCCCGCGTCGAGGTCGGTGACCAGGGTCAACGACGTGTAGCAGAGCTCGAGTTCACGCGCGAGCATCGCCTCGGGGTGACCGGTCATGCCGACCACCGACCAGCCCTGGGCGGCATGCCAGCGGGACTCGGCGCGGGTCGAGAACCGCGGCCCCTCGACCACGACGAGAGTCCCGCCGTCCACCGGCTCCCAGTCACGGCCGCGTGCCGCCTTCACGGCGACCCGGCGCCCGGCCGGGCAGTACGGGTCGGCGGGCGACACGTGCACCACGTTCGGCACGGCCCCGTCCGCCAGCGGCTCCCCGTCGAAGTACGACTGCGCACGGGCCTTCGTCCGGTCCACGAACTGGTCCGGCACCAGGAGTGTCCCCGGCCCGAACTCGGGCCGAAGGCCGCCCACGGCGCACGGGCCGAGGACCTGCCGGACGCCCACCGAGCGCAGGGCCCAGAGGTTGGCACGGTAGTTGATGCGGTGCGGCGGCAGATGGTGGCCGCGGCCGTGGCGGGGCAGAAAGGCGACCTTGCGGCCCGCGATCTCGCCGAGGAAGAGCGAGTCGCTCGGCGCTCCGTACGGGGTGTCGACCTGGACCTCGGTCACGTCGTCCAGGAACGAGTAGAAGCCGGAGCCGCCGATGACGCCGATCTCGGCCGTGACCCGTGTGTTCGCCGTGTTAGCCGTGCCCGGAACTGTATTCGCCATGCCCGGCACAGTATCTGTCCGGGAACGCCGAAAACCCTGTCGTCGGTGGACGACAGGGTTCCGTAAGAACTTGGCCGAAGCGGCCGAGCGGCCTTACGCGGCGGAAGAGCTCGAGGACGAGCTCGAAGAGGAAGACGAAGCGGAGGTCGAGGACGTCGACGTGGAGGACGACGACCCGGACGACTTGGAGTCCGAGGACGAAGACTTCGTGTCCGAGGCCGACTTCGCGGACGACGGCGCCGGCGAGCTGCTCGACGAGGAGCCGCGGCTGTCGTTGCGGTAGAAGCCCGATCCCTTGAAGACGATGCCGACCGCCGAGAACACCTTCTTGAGGCGTCCGTCGCAGCTGGGGCACACGGTCAGGGCGTCATCGGTGAACTTCTGCACCGCCTCGAGGCCCTCGCCGCATTCGGTGCACTGGTACTGGTACGTCGGCACTTGCTTCCTCCTGGCACTCTCACTCGATGAGTGCTAACGATCGTCCATGTTAACCCGTGCCGCCAGCAATTGGAGTAACGTGCGTCACTTGCCATCGGGCAAGCGGTCAGGGCTTGACCGTCACGAGGGCCTGTCAGCCCAAGTGAGAAGCCGCCTCGGCGGCGGAGTCACAGTGACGTATTCCGCGAAAACGTGCGTCACATCTCACCGATCGCGACAGGTTCGCGATGGGCCGCTCCGCGCGTGACCACCTTGGTCACGCGTGGCGGCACGAGGCGGGATCGCAGGGTCGCCAGGAGCAGCAGGGCGAGCACCGTGCCGCCCATCGGGACGAGGAATCCGGCGCCGTCCCAGAGGCGGTCCTCCAGCTGGCCGGCGACCGTGACGGCCGCTGCCTGGCCGAGCGCGACCGCGCCCGTGAGCCAGGTGAAGGCCTCGGTGCGGGCGGTCGGGGGGACCAGCTTCTCGACGAGCGTGTAGCCGGTGATCAGGGCCGGAGCGATGCACGTGCCCACCAGCAGGCCGACCCCGGCGAGCAGGAGCACGGACTGCGCGGCCCAGAGGCCGGAGGCGGTCACGGCGAGGGCGGTGTAGGCGAGCAGGAGGCGGCGCTGGGGCGCGATCTTCCAGGCGACGGCTCCGCAGACGATGCCGGAGAGCATGTTGCCCGCGGCGAACGTCCCGTACAGGACACCGTTCAGGCCGGGCTCGCCGATCGACTCGGTGAAGGCGGCCAGGGCGACCTGCATGCCGCCGAAGACGGAGCCGATGCCGAGGAACGCCACGATCAGGACGCGCACTCCGGGGACGCGCAGCGCGGAAACGTGCTCCACGCGTGCGTGGACGTCGCCGACGGATCGCGAGGGCCGAGGCTGCGTGCCGCGCTGCGCGGCGAACAGGAGGCCGCCCACGAGCGTCAGGGACGCCTCCATGACGAGACCGGCGGCGGGGTGCACGCCGGTGCACAGGGCGGTCGCGAACAGCGGGCCGAGGACGAACGTGAACTCGTCCGTGACCGACTCGAAGGCGGCGGCCGTGGTCATCAGAGGCGAGCCCTGGAGCTTGACGCCCCAGCGGGCCCGCACCATGGGTCCGATCTGCGGGGTGGAGGCGCCGGTCGGGACCGCCGCGACGAACAGGGCCCACAGGGGGGCGTCGCTGAGCGCGAGCAGCGTCAGCAGGAGCACGGACGCCGTGTGCAGCAGGACGCCGGGCATTAGGACGGCGCGCTGCCCGAAGCGGTCGGCGAGCTTGCCCGTGAAGGGGGCGAACAGCGCCATGGAGACGCCGGTGGTGGCGGAGACGGCGCCGGCGGTGCCGTACGAGCCGGTGGTGTGCTGCACGAGCAGGACCGTCGAGATGGTGAGCATCGCGAACGGCTGCCGGGCGGCGAAGCCGGGGAGCAGGAACGTCCAGGCGCCGCGGGTGCGCAGCAGCTGTCCGTATCCGGGGCGCTTGCCGGTGACCGTGGCCGTGTAATTCTCTGGCACGGCCCTTGCCTTTCTGCCGCCTGGTAGCGCTGACCCGGTGGGGTGCGCCGAGAGCCGTCCTCATGCGCCGGGAACCGAGTGATACCGGGGTCCGCGCCAGGAGGGCCTGGGCCATGCAGGGTATGCAAGGGAACCGCGGCCGCTTTGCGGTCGCGCCGGCTCTACATCAGGCAGAGTCGGTGGAACTTCAGGTGTGTACCGACCATGCTAACGGCCGGAGCGGCCGCTTTCTTCCGCGTAGCGGAACTTCATCCACCGGCAATCGACCCGCCATCCACTCGCCGGCTCCCGCAAGGAGCCCCAGCTTGCGCCGCGGCACCCCAGCTTCCGCCCCGGCGCCCCAGTTCCCGCCCGGCGTCCCCGCTCCCCGCCTACTGAGCCCGTCGTCCGCGCCCCGCGGACCCGTTCCCCGAGAGCCATCCGGCGAGCTTGCCGCCCTGTGCCACGGCCCGCAGCCGGGCCTCGGCCTCGTCCCGCACCTGGTCCGTCGCCACCACGAGCAGTTCGTCGCCGTGCCGCAGGACGGTCGTCGGCAGCGGCACGAAGGACTGCTTCTCGCGCACCACGAGCGTGACGGCGGCACCCGAGGGCATCCGCAGCTCGCTGACCTCGACGCCGTGCATCCGGGACTCCTCGGGGATCGACACGGACAGCAGATGTCCGCGCAGCCGCTCCAGGGGCGCCGATTCGATGCCGAGGTCGGCGGCGGACGCGGAGTCGCTTCCGAGCCGCAGCTTCCGGGCGAGCCAGGGCAGCGTCGGTCCCTGGATGAGCGTGTAGACGACGACGAGGACGAAGACGATGTTGAAGATCCGGGTGCTGTCCTCGACGCCGTTCACCATCGGGATGGTCGCCAGGATGATCGGCACCGCGCCGCGCAGTCCGGCCCAGGACATGAGGGCCTTCTCCTGCCAGGGCATCCGGAACGGCAGAAGACTCAGGACGACACTGAGGGGGCGCGCCACCATCGTCAGGACGAGACCGATGACGATCGCGGGCCAGAAGTCGTCCACGAGGTCGTGCGGGGTGACGAGCAGGCCGAGCAGGACGAACATGCCGATCTGCGCGATCCAGCCGAGCCCTTCGGCGAAACCGCGGGTGGCGGGCCAGTGCGGCAGTTTCGCGTTGCCGAGGACCATCGAGGCGAGGTAGACGGCGAGGAATCCGCTGCCGTGGGCCATGGCTCCGGCGGCGTACGCGGTGACGGCGATGGCCATGACGGCGATCGGGTAGAGGCCGGAGGCGGGCAGTGCGACGTGCCGCAGGCCGAAGGAGCCGAGCCAGCCCACCGCGATCCCGATCGCGGCGCCGATCGCGAGTTCGAGGGTGATCTCGCCGATGAGGCTGTACCAGTGCTCGATGGGTCCCGCCGTGGAGAAGGCCACCACCAGGATCACCACAGGGGCGTCGTTGAAGCCGGACTCGGCTTCCAGGACGCCCGTCACGCGGGACGGCAGCGGCACCTTGCGCAGCACGGAGAAGACTGCCGCGGCGTCCGTCGAGGACACCACCGCGCCGATGATGAGCGCATGCCGCCACTCGAGCCCCACGACGTAGTGCGCCCCGGCGGCCGTCACACCCACGCTGATGGCGACGCCGACCGTGGACAGCAGGACGGCGGCCGGCAGCGCCGGTTCGATCTCTTTCCACTTCGTGCCGAGGCCACCCTCGGCCAGGATCACGACGAGGGCCGCGTAGCCGATGACCTGTGTCAGCTCGGCGTTGCTGAACGACACGTTTCCGATGCCGTCCTGACCCATGGCCACCCCGATACCGAGGTAGAGGAGCAGGCTCGGCAGACCGCTGCGCGAGGAGATGCGCACGGCGGCCACGGCGATCAGCAGGACCAGCGAACAGACGAGCAGGAGCTGGTTGAGGTGGTGGACAGTCAGGGGCTGTTTCCTTCCTCCGAAGGTCGTACGGGAGGGCCCGTACGGGTGTACGGGACGCCGCGGAACGACCAGGTACTTCGTTACCTTACCTAATCGTTAACGCTTTCTTGACGCCGTCCGGGGTGACCTCGGGCGGTTTGGGGCCCCGGGTTCTTGACACCGCGTCCGAGGCCGCCGTGCCCTGCGCCTATGGTTGCTCCAGCGCTCCGTGACCCCACAGCCCGCCTGCAGCCTGCTCTGCCGCTCGCGAAGGACAGCAAGGACAGCGATGCCCTCGAACACCAACGCCTCTTCCGGCCATTCGTCCGGCAAGAAGAAGGGCCGCAGAGCCCGACTGATCGTGATCGTGCTGGTTCTGGCCATTGTCGCGGGCATCGGCTACGGCACGTACTGGAGCGTCAGTACCGTGCGTGCCTCCCTCCCGCAGACGAAGGGCTCGATCAAGCTCGACGGGCTCTCCGGTCCAGTGGACGTGAAGCGGGATTCCTACGGGATCCCTCAGGTCTACGCCTCGTCCGACGAGGACCTGTTCATGGCCCAGGGCTATGTGCAGGCGCAGGACCGCTTCTGGGAGATGGACGTCCGCCGCCATATGACCTCCGGCCGGCTCTCCGAGATGTTCGGCAAGAGCCAGGTCAAGACCGATGAGTTCCTGCGGACGCTCGGCTGGCACCGGGTGGCGCAGAAGGAGTACGACTCCAAGCTCTCGCCCGAGACGAAGAAGTACCTCCAGGCGTACGCCAAGGGAGTCAACGCCTACCTCGCCGGCAAGGACGGCGGGGACATCTCCGTCGAGTACGCGGCGCTCGGGTTCACCAACGACTACGCGCCGCAGAAGTGGACGCCGGCCGACTCCGTGGCCTGGCTCAAGGCGATGGCGTGGGACCTGCGCGGCAACATGCAGGAAGAGATCGACCGCTCCCTGATGACGAGCCGTCTTGGCCCGCAGCAGATCGCGGACCTGTACCCGGACTACCCGTACGACCGGAACAAGGCGATCGTCCAGTCGGGCTCCTACGACAGCGCGACCGGCTCCTACGGGGAGGGCTCCGGCGGGTCCGGAAGTCAAACCGGTACGGGTACGGGCACCGGAACGGGTACCTCCACCGGAACCGGAACCGGAACCGGAACCGGCACCGGCACGCAAGGCGCCGCCGGCACCGGTCTCGCCGGCAACACCGAGGCCCCCAACGGCCTCCAGAGTCAGCTGACCGGGCTCTCCGACGCCCTGGACCAGGTCCCCGCGGCCGTCGGCCCGAACGGCAACGGCATCGGCTCCAACTCGTGGGTGGTCTCCGGAGCGCACACCATCACCGGGAAGCCGCTGCTCGCCAACGACCCGCACCTGTCGCCGCAGCTCCCGTCGGTCTGGTACCAGATGGGCCTGCACTGCCGGAGCCTGTCGGCCTCGTGCCAGTACGACGTCACGGGCTACACGTTCTCCGGGATGCCCGGCGTGATCATCGGCCACAACCAGGACATCTCCTGGGGCATGACGAATCTCGGCGCCGACGTCACCGACCTGTACCTGGAGAAGCTGAACGGCGGCGGCGGGTACCAGTACGACGGCAAGACGGTCCCGTTCAAGACCCGCAAGGAGACCATCAAGGTCGCCGGCGGAGACGACAAGACCATCACCGTCCGCGAGACCAACAACGGTCCGCTGATCTCCGACAGGGACGACGAGCTGGTCAAGGTCGGCAGGAAGGCGAAGGTCGACGCGGCCGCCCCCGACCGGGGCGACGGCTACGGGGTCTCGCTGCGCTGGACCGCGCTGACCCCCGGCAAGTCCATGGACGCCGTGTTCGAGCTGAACAAGGCGAAGGACTGGACGCAGTTCCGCAAGGCCGCCGCCGACTTCGAGGTGCCCTCGCAGAACCTGATCTACGCCGACACCAAGGGCAACATCGGCTACCAGGCGCCCGGCAAGATCCCGGTCCGCGGCAAGGGCGACGGCTCGCTGCCCGCCCCCGGCTGGGACGCCGCGTACCGCTGGAAGAGCTACATCCCGCAGTCCGCGCTGCCGTACGAGTACAACCCCAAGCGCGGCTACATCGTGACCGCCAACCAGGCCGTCATCGACAAGGACAAGTACCCGTACCACCTCACCTCCGACTGGGGTTACGGCACGCGCAGCCAGCGCATCACCGATCTGATCGAGTCGAAGATCGCCGGCGGCGGCAAGATCTCCACCGACGACATGCGCACCATGCAGATGGACAACAGCAGCGAGATCGCCAAGCTGCTCGTGCCCAAGCTGCTCAAGATCGACGTCTCGGACAAGTACGTCCGTGAGGCGCAGAAGCTCCTGGAGAACTGGGACTACACCCAGAACCCGGACTCGGCGGCCGCCGCGTACTTCAACTCGGTCTGGCGCAACATCCTCAAGCTGTCCTTCGGCAACAAGCTCCCCAAGGAGCTGCGGGTCAAGGGCCAGTGCCTGAGCGTCGAGCCGGCCGGTGACACCGGCCCGGCGGACGAGGACCGCCGGGTGCGCGAGTGCGGCGAGCGCGACGCGGACTCGGCGCAGCCGGACGGCGGCGACCGCTATTTCGAGGTCGTCCGCAAGATCATCAACGATGAGAACAACGACTGGTGGAAGGCCCCGGCCACCCGTACCGACGCCGAGACCAAGACCCGCGACCAGCTGTTCGCGCGGGCCATGGAGGACGCGCGCTGGGACGTCACGGCCAAGCTCGGCAAGGACATCGACACCTGGAGCTGGGGCCGGCTGCACCAGCTGAGCCTGAAGAACCAGACCCTCGGCACCGACGGACCCGGCTGGCTCCAGTACGTGCTCAACCGCGGCCCGTGGAAGCTCGGCGGCGGCGAGGCGGCCGTGGACGCGACCGGCTGGAACGCGGCCGGCGGCTACGGCGTCATCTGGGTCCCGTCGATGCGCATGGTGGTCAACCTCGCGGACCTCGACAAGTCCAAGTGGGTCAACCTCACCGGAGCCTCGGGGCACGCGTTCAGCGCGCACTACACCGACCAGACCGAGAAGTGGTCCAAGGGTGAACTCCTCCCGTGGGTCTCCTCGGAGAAGGCGGTCGGCGCGAACACGAAGGACACCCTGGTGCTGCGGCCCTGACGACGGGCGACACCACATGAGAGGGCCCTCCACGCACGCGTGGAGGGCCCTTTCGTGCCACCGGGGCAGGCGGTTCACCGGAAGCGGCGCACTCCCGAAGGCGTCACCACGGCGTGCACGGGTCGGTCGTGCGGCTCCTCGGGGACACGCTCGACGACCTCGCCGTCGTACAGGAGCACCACGAGCGCCGGATCCGCGTCCGCGCGCTCAAGGCGCGCGAGGACCCGGTCGTACGAGCCGCCGCCACGGCCGAGCCGCATGCCGCGCCCGTCGACCGCGAGGCCCGGCAGCAGCACCACGTCGGCCTCCACGACGGCCTCGGTGCCGAGCGGCTCCCCGGAGGGCTCCAACAGGGCCATCTTTCCCACATGTTGCACGCGCGCGAGGGACTCCTGTCCGTTGTAGGCGCCCCAGTCCAAGTCGTTGTCCTCGAGGAGTACGGGAAGCAGGACGCGTACTCCGCGCGCGTGGAGCGCGTCGAGCAGCGCGCGGGTGCCCGGCTCCCGGCCGACGGAGACGTATGCGGCGACGGTCCGCGCCCCGGCCAGCTCGGGAAGTTCAAGCGCCTGACGGGCGAGCACACCGGCCGCCGTCTCGACGTCATCGGCGGGCAACCCCGATCTCACCTGGAGGAGTTCTGCCCGCAACGCGTTCTTGTCAGCCTTTGACAAACACATAGCCAGCTCACAAACCCCTCATATAGGCATCAACTTAACTGGAAGCAAATCTTCCGCCCAGACGCTACGGATATGGTTCACCGCATGACTGAGTCGCACCCCAGGATCAGCAAGGCTGTCATCCCCGCCGCAGGCCTCGGCACCCGGTTCCTGCCGGCCACCAAGGCAACGCCCAAGGAGATGCTGCCGGTCGTCGACAAGCCGGCGATCCAGTACGTCGTCGAGGAAGCCGTGTCCGCCGGCCTCGACGACGTACTCATGATCACAGGCCGCAACAAGCGGCCCCTGGAGGACCACTTCGACCGCAACTACGAGCTCGAGTCGGCTCTCCAGAAGAAGGGCGACGCCGGCCGCCTCGCCAAGGTCCAGGAGTCCAGCGACCTCGCGACCATGCACTACGTCCGCCAGGGCGACCCCAAGGGCCTCGGTCACGCCGTCCTGTGCGCTGCTCCCCACGTCGGCCAGGAGCCCTTCGCGGTCCTCCTCGGCGACGACCTGATCGACCCGCGCGACCCCCTGCTCGCCCGCATGGTCGACGTCCAGGAGCAGCGTGGCGGCAGCGTCATCGCCCTCATGGAGGTCGAGCCCTCGCAGATCCACCTCTACGGCTGCGCCGCCGTCGAGGCGACCGAGGACGGCGACGTCGTCAAGATCACCGGCCTCGTCGAGAAGCCCGACCCCGCGGACGCCCCGTCGAACTACGCGATCATCGGCCGCTACGTCCTCGACCCCGCGATCTTCGAGATACTCCGCCGGACCGAGCCGGGCCGCGGCGGCGAGATCCAGCTCACCGACGCCCTCCAGCAGCTCGCCGACGACGAGAAGGTCGGCGGCCCCGTCCACGGCGTCGTCTTCAAGGGCCGCCGGTATGACACCGGAGACCGTGGCGACTATCTGCGTGCCATTGTCAGACTCGCGTGCGAACGTGAGGACCTGGGCCCGGACTTCCGCGCCTGGCTTCGCAGTTACGTCACCGAGGAGATGTAGCACCTTGAGCAGCACGACCACGCACGTCACAGGCCAGCAGCACATCTGGTCGGTGGCGGAGCACCTGGAGGACATCCTCGCCACGGTCCGCCCGCTGGAGCCCATCGAGCTCCAGCTCCTCGACGCACAGGGCTGCGTCCTCGTCGAGGACATCTCGGTGCCCCTCTCGCTGCCCCCCTTCGACAACAGCTCGATGGACGGGTACGCGGTCAGGGCCGCCGACGTGGCGGGCGCGAGCGAGGACTTCCCCGCGGTGCTCACGGTCGTGGGGGACGTCGCCGCGGGCCGGGTCGGGCGGCTCCGCGTCGGGGCCGGCCAGGCCGCCCGCATCATGACCGGCGCCCCGCTCCCGCCCGGCGCCGAGGCCGTCGTCCCCGTCGAGTGGACCGACGGCGGCCTGGGTGAGGGCCCGGTCTCCGGGATGCGCGCCCACAGCGCCGCCCCCGAGGGCGCCTCCGGCGAGGTCCGTGTGCACCGCCCCGCCGAGGCGCGTGCGCACGTGCGCGCCAAGGGCAGTGACGTGAAGGCGGGCGACCGAGCCCTGGAGGCCGGCACGGTCCTCGGCCCGCCCCAGATCGCCCTCCTCGCCGCGATCGGCCGCGGCACCGTACGCGTGCGCCCGCGCCCGCGCGTGGTCGTCATGTCCACCGGCAGCGAACTCGTCCAGCCGGGCGAGGAGTTGGCCGAGGGCCAGATCTACGACTCCAACAGCTTCGCCCTCACCGCCGCCGCCCGCGACGCCGGAGCGATCGCCTACCGCGTCGGCGCGGTGGCCGACGACGCGGAGACACTGCGCTCCACCATCGAGGACCAGCTGATCCGCGCCGACCTCATCGTCACCACGGGCGGCGTCAGCGTCGGCGCGTACGACGTCGTGAAGGAGGCGCTGACCTCCGTCGGCGACTCCGAGGACGAGACCGGCATCGGGGCCGGCAGCGGAGTCGAGTTCCGCAAGCTCGCCATGCAGCCGGGCAAGCCCCAGGGCTTCGGCACCATCGGCCCCGAGCACACCCCGCTGCTCGCCCTGCCGGGCAACCCCGTCTCCTCGTACGTCTCCTTCGAGCTGTTCGTACGCCCCGCGGTGCGCACCCTCATGGGCCTGCCCGCCGCGGACGTCCACCGGCCGTCGGCCCGCGCGGTCCTGAAGTCGGCCAAGGCACTGAGCTCGCCCGCAGGACGACGCCAGTTCCTGCGCGGGACGTACGACGCCGAGGCCGGGACCGTCACCCCTGTGGGGGGCTCCGGATCCCACCTCGTCGCCGCGCTCGCCCACGCGGACGCGCTGATCGTCCTGCCCGAGAAGACCACGTCGGCCGAGCCCGGCGTGGAAGTGGACGTGGTCCTCCTCGGCTGAGCGCCCCGTCCGCGCGATACCGTGTCGCGCACAACAGGCCGCGCGCCGTACCGCGCGGCCCACGGACCGGGAGCGCCAGAGCACCATGAGCAGTTCGCAGGACCGACTGACGCACATCGACGAGGCGGGCGCGGCCCGCATGGTCGACGTGTCCGCCAAGGACGTGACCGCGCGCACCGCCCGTGCCAGCGGCCGCGTCCTCGTATCGCCCCGCGTGGTGGAGCTGCTGCGGGGCGAGGGAGTGCCCAAGGGCGACGCCCTCGCCACGGCGCGCATCGCCGGAATCATGGGTGCCAAGCGCACCCCCGACCTCATCCCGCTCTGCCACCCGCTGTCGGTGTCCGGAGTGAGACTGGACCTGTCCGTCGCCGACGACGCGGTCGAGATCCTCGCCACGGTGAAGACCACCGACCGCACGGGCGTCGAGATGGAGGCCCTGACGGCCGTCTCGGTGGCCGCGCTCACGGTGATCGACATGGTGAAGGCCGTCGACAAGGGCGCCGTCATCACGGACGTACGCGTCGAGGAGAAGACGGGCGGCAAGTCGGGCCACTGGACCCGCCCGGAGGCCGGGGAATGAGCCCCTACCGCGCCCTGGTCGTCACCGCCTCCAACCGCGCCGCCGCCGGGGTCTACGCCGACACGGGCGGTCCCCGGATCGCGAAGGGCCTCGAAGCCATGGGCTTCCAGGTCGACGGGCCGCAGGTCGTGCCCGACGGGGATCCGGTGGCCGAGGCGCTGCGGGCCGGTGTCGACGCCGGGTACGACGTCATCCTCACCACCGGCGGCACCGGCATCTCGCCCACCGACCGGACCCCCGAGGCCACGCGCAGCGTGCTCGACCACGAGGTGCCCGGCATCCCCGAGGCCATCCGCGCGTTCGGACGCGAGAAGGTGCCCACGGCCGCGCTCTCCCGGGGCCTCGCCGGCGTCGCGGGACGCACCCTGATCGTGAACCTGCCCGGGTCGTCCGGCGGCGTCAAGGACGGCCTCGCGGTACTCGGCACCCTGCTGACCCACGCCGTCGACCAACTGCGCGGCGGCGACCACCCCAGACCTGACGGGGGTGCGAGCTGAACAGCCCATCCTGGCCGGTCGAGCTGACGGACGGTGACGTCTGTCTGCGCCCGATAAAGCTGCGCGACCAACGGGCCTGGCGCGAGGTCAACCGCCGCAACCGCGACTGGCTGCGCCCTTGGGAAGCGACCATTCCGCCGCCCACGCCCAGCGGCCCCATCGCCCACCGTCCGACCTACCGTCAGATGGTCCGCCATCTGCGCGCCGAGGCGAGCGCGGGGCGCATGCTGCCCTTCGTCATCGAGTACCAGGGGCGCCTGGTCGGGCAGTTGACGGTGGCGGGGATCACCTGGGGCTCGATGTGTTCGGGCCATGTCGGCTACTGGGTCGACGAGTCGGTGGCCGGTCGCGGCGTGATGCCGACGGCGGTGGCGCTCGCGGTCGACCACTGCTTCCGCACGGTGGGCCTGCACCGCATCGAGGTCTGCATTCGCCCGGAGAACGGGCCGAGCCGCCGGGTCGTCGAAAAACTCGGATTCCGCGAGGAAGGGCTGCGGCCCCGCTATCTCCACATCGACGGCGGGTGGCGCGACCATCTCGTCTTCGCGCTCACCGCGGAGGAGGTCCCGGAAGGCCTCCTGAGCCGCTGGCGTCACAAGCGTGGCGGCAACGCCGCTGGTCCGGGTGGTCCGAACGCCGCGGGGCGGCCCGGCACATCGCCGAAATGAAATAAGTGTTCGAAATTGATCGGAGATCGTCCGCCGCAGGCATTAAATTCGCTCGACGGGTGGCGCGTTCATGCCTCAGTCGGAAAAAAAGCTCGAAATATCAGCCAGATCGTGCGACACACCGGCTCAATTGGCGGATGCCCTCACGCAAACCCCTCTACCGTGTGAGGCGTGAGCAGCAGCGGCCTCATCTACGCAGTCATCGTCGGGGCCTGGGCCGCCTACTTGGTGCCGATGTGGCTCCGTAGGCAGGACGAGCTGAACGAGGCCCGTCCGACGGAACGCTTCAGCACCGCCATCCGGCTGCTGTCCGGACGGGCGGGCATGGAGCGCCGATACGCCAAGGACCTGCAGACGCGCTCGCCCGAAGGGGAGGAGCAGCGCAGCGACCCGTCCATGCCGGACGCGGCCACCGACTCGGTGGACGTCCGGGCCTTCGCCGCGCCTCCGGTCCGCGGGGAGCGCAGGAACGAGAACCGGGACGCCCGTCACGAGCGGCACCCCGGATCCGAACCCCGCCCCGAGTCCCGGCCCCGGCCCAGGACCTCGCCCGTCCGGCAGGCACCCGATCGCCAGGTCTCCGCCCGGATCCCCCACGACCAGCAGGCGCACGACCGGCCGAACCACGACCGGCCCGCCAATGACCCGCACACGAACGGCAGGTCGGCAACCGGACGCCCGGGCCCCGACCGCCAGCCGTCCGACCGGTCCGCGGCCGAGCGACAGGCCGCCTCGGCGGACGCCGCCGCCCGTGCCCGCCGCTCCAAGGTGCTCGCGCGCAGGCGCCGTACGACCGTCATGCTCTTCCTCGCCTTCACGGCCGGCGCGGTCGTCGCCGCCGTCGGCGGGCTCGCGTTCCTGTGGGCGCCCGCGGCGCCCGCCGTGCTGCTCAGCTCGTACATCTTCTATCTGCGGGCCCAGGAGCGGCGCCGCTTCGCGTACACGATGGACCGGCGCCAGGCCGAGGTCGCGGCGCAGCGGCTGCGCGAGCGGCAGCCCCGCAGGCGCCAGCCCGCCGCGGGCCGGGCCGCCGCGGAGGAGGCCGAAGAGGGGCCTGCGCCAGAGGTGGAGACCGACCCCGGTCTTGAGGCGCTCGCGGCCGACCGGCGCGCGCTCGTCGAGCAGACCGACCACGCCGAGTGGGTCGACCAGCAGCGCGAGCGGCAGCGCGGCCCCGGCCACGGCGACAGTTGGGACCCGGTCCCGGTGCCTCTGCCGACGTATGTGACCGCCCCGGTCGCCCCGCGCGCCACGGGCAGCGTCGACCTCGGCGCCCCCGACGCGTGGAGTTCGGCCCGCTCCAGCACGGCGGGCGCGGCGCAGCAGGAGCCGGACGGGCACACCGGCGAGGAGCCGGCGGCGGCGTCCGAGGAGTGCGACGGCGCGGACGAGATCGGGGACGAGCGCAGTGACGCCCGCCGGGCCGCCTCCGCGCGCCGCTCGCGCGAGCGCGGCCGCACCCCGCTCTTCGATCAGTACGACGACGGCGGCCGCCCCCGCGCGGCCAACGAGTGAGACCCGTCCGGGGCCACCCTGGCTGACCAGCCAGGAACGGATTTCCGAGCACCCCGATCGGGATGCTAGAGTTTCACTCGTTGCAAGGGCCTGTGGCGCAGTCTGGTAGCGCACCTCGTTCGCATCGAGGGGGTCTGGGGTTCAAATCCCCACAGGTCCACCGCAATTAAGAGCCCCACCGGATTCGTCCGGTGGGGCTCTTGCCTTGCCTGCTTGCTCCCTCCCCGTGGCGCCCTTTCCGCGATGTCGCGCGCGTCACAGCGCCTTGGCGAAGCAGCGGCTCAGTTCCTCGAAGCGGTAGTGGCCGAACTTGGTGCAGGGCGTGTAGCCGCTCGACGCGTAGAGAGCGATGGCCTCCGGCTGCTTGAGGCCCGTCTCCAGGACCATGCGGGAACGGCCGGCGGCGCGGGCGTCGTCCTCCAGGGCCGCGAGTATGCGCCGGGCCAGACCCAGCCCCCGGGCCTCGGGCGTGACGTACATCCTCTTCAGCTCGGCGTCGCCGTCCGAATATCCCTCGTCGTTCTGCTCCTGGGTGCGCCAGCCGCCGGTGGCGAGCGGGGTGCCCCCGTCGTCGTACGCGATCAGGTAGAGGCCGCGCGGGGCGTCGAACATCGTCGGTTCGAGCGGGGTGACGTCGCCGTCGTCGCCGTAGCGCTCGGCGTATTCGAGCTGGACGCGGTCGTTCAGCTTGATCGCGTCGGGGTGTCCGAAGGAGACGCGCTGGAGGGTGGGCGCCATGGGCTGAATAGTCATGCTGAGTATCGTATCTCTATGCTGGCGGATGCGGCTGTCCGTTCAAGTGTGCCGGTATGGTGCCCCGGTGCTGACTGTGACGAGTGTCAACGTGAACGGGCTGCGGGCCGCCGCCAAGAAGGGCTTCGTGGAGTGGCTGGCCGGGACCTCCGCGGACGTCCTGTGCCTCCAGGAGGTGCGGGCGGAGCCGCAGCAGCTGCCCGACGAGGTGCGCGAGCCCGAGGGGTGGCACGTCGTGCACGCCCCCGCCGGCGCGAAGGGGCGGGCCGGTGTGTCGCTCTACACACGTCGTGAGCCGGAGCGCGTACAGATCGGCTTCGGGTCCGAGGAGTTCGACGGGAGTGGGCGGTACGTGGAGGTGGACCTCCCCGGTGTCGTCGTCGCCAGCCTCTATCTGCCCTCCGGCGAGGTCGGGACCGAGCGTCAGGACGAGAAGATCCGCTTCATGGGTGAGTTCCTGGCCTATCTGAAGGGCCTGCGCGAGCGGGCCGCCGCCGAGGGCCGCGAGGTGCTCGTGTGCGGCGACTGGAACATCGCCCACCGCGAGGCCGACCTCAAGAACTGGAAGTCCAACAAGAAGAACTCCGGCTTCCTCCCCGAGGAGCGCGACTGGCTCGGACAGGTCCTCGACGAGGCCGACGGCGGCTACGTCGACGTGGTGCGCTCCCTGCACCCCGACGAGGAGGGTCCGTACTCGTGGTGGTCGTACCGGGGGCGGGCTTTCGATAATGATTCAGGGTGGAGGATCGACTACCACCTTTCGACGCCGGGGCTCGCCGCGCGTGCGGTCAAGGGGTTCGTCGAGCGGGCCGCCACGCATGACGAGCGATGGTCGGACCACGCGCCGGTGACCGTCGTCTACGAGTAGGTGGTCGGGGCGCGAGTGGGCCCGCGTCACAAAGTCCGGTAGAAGGCTGTCCCCGTCTCCGAGTGCCGTGGCAGATTTCGGCGTGTGTGTGGCGAGTGGTGCGAGTGGTCAACTGGCAATCATGCGGGGGGACTTCATGTCCGTGCTTCCTTCCAGGCGTCGTGTGCTGCTCGGGGCTGCCGGGGCCGGGGTTGCGGCTGTGGTGGCACCGGGGGTGGCTCGCGCGGTGACCTCGGGGGTGCCCGCGGTCATGGTCACCGAGCAGGCGAGCAAGCGGATCCTTGTGCTCGATCCGGGGCGGACAGTCTGGGATCCGGCGGTCGATCCGTCCTGTGTGCGGTGGCAGTTCTCGCCCGTCGGGGACCCGCGCTATCGGGATCTCGTGCCGGACGAGAGCTGGGTGTACCCCGCCGAGGCGAAGGTCCGGGTGCATCGCGGGCGGACGTATCTGCTGACCACGGCGTCCTTCGGGTTCGCGGCCGTCGTCTCGTATCCGTCGGGGCGGCGGTACTGGGGTGCGACGCTCGGGCCCGGCGACGATCTCTTCAACCCGCACAGCATCGAGATCCTGCCGGACGGGAACGTGGCCGTCGCGTGCAGTACGGGGGCGCTCGTCAGGCTCTACGCCGCGTCGTTCGGCCCGCACTCGCGGCGGTTCGCCGAGGTGACGCTGAAGGGCGCGCACGGGCTGCACTGGGACGCCCGGCGTGAGGTGCTGTGGGCGCTGGGCGATGACGAGTTGGTCGCGTACCGGGTGGGTGACAGTCGGGTGCGGCCCGCGCTGACGCGGCTGTCGTCGGTGGGGCTGCCGGTCGCCAAGCCGGGGAAGTCGCCCGGCGGGCACGACCTGTTCCCGGTGGCGGGGCGCCCGGGGCGGCTGTGGGTGACCACGAGCGCTTCCGTGTTCCAGTACGACATCGCGGGCGGGGTCTTCGTTCAGGACTTCGCCGGTGCGGCCGAGATCGTGCGGCCCGGGGTGAAGACGATCGGGGAGGATCCGCGGACCGGGCAGGTGCTCAGCACGGTGCCGGAGAGCGGCCTGGGTGAGACGTGGTGGACGACGAAGGTGGGCGTGCACCGGCCGCCGGGCTCGTACACCCTCGTCAACGGCGGGATCTACAAGGCGCGTTGGTGGTTGCCGAGGTAGGCGGAGAGGCTGCTCACTCTCCCGGTTTTTTGGCCAGGGCGCGGTCCAGGGCCAGGGACAGTTCCGCCTCGACCACGCTCTTGGCGAGCGGGCGCAGGCGCTGGAGGTCGTGTTCCGTGGCGTGCGAGAGGACCAGGTCGGTGAAGAGTTCGGCCAGGTCCTCCGCGTGGGCGCGGACGCGCTTGGCGGCCGAGAGGACGTCGGCGAGCGGGACGCCCTCGCGGACCAGGGCGGCCGACACGTCGAGCAGGCGCCGGCTGACATGGACGATCTCCTCGCCGTCGACGCCGACGTAGCCGAGGTCCATCGCGGCTTCGAGGTTTTCCGGGGTGACCTGGCCCGCGAAGTAGTCGGCCAGTTCCTCGGGGGTGAGGCGGACAGGGGTCTCCTCGGAGGGTTCGCCGAGGCCGAGGAGTTCGCCGACGTCGCGGCCGCGGTCGAAGGCCTCGGAGAGTTCGGCGATGCCGCTGAGGGTGTGGCCGCGTTCCAGGAGGGCGGCGATGGTGCGCAGCCGGGCCAGGTGGCTCTCGTCGTACCAGGCGATGCGGCCCTCGCGGCGCGGGGGCGGGATCAGCTTGCGTTCGCGGTAGAAGCGCAGGGTGCGCACGGTGATGCCAGCCTCCCGCGCGAGCTCCTCCATGCGGAACTCCCGGGTGCCGGTGTTCTTCGCCGCCTCTTTCGCCGCTTCTTCCGCGGATGCTTTCGCCGCTTCCTTCGCCACGTGAGAACCCTATGTTGTACCGCCGGTAACTTTCGTGGCCCCGACCCCTACCCATCAGTACGCACCTGCTCTACTCTCCCCATTGCGCCAGTGTTCACTGGCAGGGTCGTGCGGCAGGGAGGCGCCGGGATGACTGAGCACGAGCATGAGCACGTACGGGTGGCGGTGATCGGGTCCGGGTTCGGCGGGCTCGGGGCCGCGGTCCGGCTGCGGCGCGAAGGCGTCACCGACTTCGTGATCCTGGAGCGGGCGGGCGCCGTCGGCGGCACGTGGCGCGACAACAGCTACCCGGGGTGCGCGTGCGACGTGCCCTCCCACCTGTACTCCTTCTCCTTCGCGCCCAACCCCGACTGGCCGCGCACCTTCTCCGGCCAGGAGCACATCTGGGACTACCTGGAGGGCGTCGCCGACACCTTCCGGCTGCGCCCGCACATCCGCTTCGACCACGAGGTGAAGCAGGCGCGCTGGGACACCGAGAAGCTGTGGTGGGAGGTCGAGACCTCGCAGGGGACGCTCACCGCCGACGTCGTCATCTCCGCGACCGGCCCGCTGTCCGACCCGAAGATGCCGGACATCAAGGGCCTCGATGCCTTCCCCGGCAAGGTCTTCCACTCGGCGCGCTGGGATCACGACTACGACCTGCGTGGCAAGCGCGTCGCCGTGATCGGCACCGGCGCCTCAGCCATCCAGATCGTGCCGGCCATCCAGCGGGACGTGGCGCAGCTGACGCTGTTCCAGCGCACCCCGCCATGGGTCATGCCGCGCGCCGACCGCGCGATCACCGGCGCCGAGCGCTGGCTGCACCGCCGGCTGCCGTTCACCACGCAGGCCCGCCGCGGCCTGCTGTGGGGCATCCGCGAGCTCCAGGTGCAGGCGTTCACGAAGCGGCCCAACGAACTGGGCCTGGTCGAGCAGCTCGCCAAGCGCAACATCCACCGGTCGATCAAGGACCCGGCCCTGCGCGCCAAGCTCACCCCGAACTACCGCATCGGCTGCAAGCGCATCCTGCTGTCCAACGCCTACTACCCGGCGCTCGCGCAGCCGAATGTCGACGTCGTGGCCTCCGGGCTCAGCGAGATCCGCGGCTCCACGCTGGTCGCCGCCGACGGGAGCGAGGTCGAGGTCGACGCGATCGTCTTCAGCACCGGCTTCCACGTCACGGACATGCCGATCGCCGAGCGGGTCGTGGGCGCCGAGGGGCACACGCTCATGGAGTCCTGGAAGGACGGCATGAAGGCGCTGCGCGGCGCGACGGCGGCCGGGTTCCCGAACTTCATGACCGTCATCGGGCCGAACACCGGCCTCGGCAACTCCTCGATGATCCTGATGATCGAGTCCCAGCTGAACTATCTGGCCGACTACGTACGCCAGTTGGACGTGCTCGGCGGCCGTGTCGCCCTCGACCCGCGCGCCTCCGCGGTGAATGCGTGGAACCGCCGCGTGCAGGACCGGATGGAGCGCACCGTGTGGAGCTCCGGCGGCTGCAGCAGCTGGTACCTCGACGGGAGCGGCGTGAACACCACGCTGTGGCCGGGCACGACGACCGAGTTCCGGTCCGCCACGCGCCGGGTCGACCTCGGCGAGTACGAGGTGGTCAGGGCGCCGGCGGCCAAGCCGGCCGCGGCATCCGCAGCACGTACGAAGAAGGGCCGGGGCGGCAAGGTGGAGGCGGGAGCGGCATGAGCCGGTTGATGCATGTGGTGAGCGGACCCTACGCGCCGCCCGCGGCCGCGCGTGAGCTGACGGCGGTCTCCGCCGACGGCGCCCGGCTGCACGTCGAGGTGCACGGAACCGTCGACAATGCCGCGGCGCCCACCGTGGTGCTCGCCCACGGGTGGACGTGCTCGACCGCGTTCTGGGCCGCGCAGATACGTTCCCTTGCCGCTGACCACCGGGTCGTCGCGTACGACCAGCGCGGCCACGGTCGCAGCCCCGCGGCGCAGGCCCCGTACTCGACCCAGATGCTCGCCGACGACCTGGAGGCCGTGCTCGGCGCGACGCTCGCCCCGGGTGAGAAGGCCGTGCTCGTCGGGCACTCCATGGGCGGCATGACGATGATGGCCGCGTCGCGGCGGCCGAAGTTCCGTGAGCACGCGGCCGCGGTACTGCTGTGCAGCACGGGCAGTTCGCACCTGGTGGCCGAGTCGACGGTGCTGCCGCTGCGGCCCGGGCGGCTGCGGACCCGGATCACGACGGCAGTGCTCGGCGCGCGGGCCCCGCTCGGGCCGGTCACGCCGCTCGGCAAGAAGGTCCTGCGCTACGCGACCATGGGCGCGGGGTCGTCGCCGGACAAGGTCGAGGCCTGCGCGCGGATCGTGCACGCCTGCCCGACCAAGGTGCGCCACCACTGGTCGCACGTCCTCGCCGAGCTCGAACTCGACGAAGGTGTGGCCGAGTTGCGGGTGCCCACGGCGATCATCGCGGGTACGGCCGACCGGCTCACGCCCGTCGTGCACGCGCGGCGCCTGGCTGCGACGCTGCCGGAGTGCGTGGGGCTCACCGAGCTCGCCGGGCTCGGGCACATGACGCCCGTCGAAGCGCCCGACCTGGTCACCGAGCGCATCCGCGAACTGGCCGGGTACGTCACGAACGACGAGACGAACGACGAGTTGAAGGGAGCGGCATCCGCATGAGCAGGGTCAGTCTCGAAGGGCAGGTAGCGGTCGTCACGGGTGCCGCGCGCGGCGTGGGGGAGCTGCTCGCGCGCAAGCTGGCGGCGCGCGGCGCCAGGATCGCGCTGGTCGGTCTGGAGCCGGACGAGCTGAAGGCGGTGTCGGAACGTCTCGACACCGACAGCGACTTCTGGCACGCCGACGTCACCGACCATGTGGCGATGGCGCAGGTCGCCGCGGAGGTCAAGCAGCGCTTCGGCAAGGTCGACATCGTCGTCGCGAACGCGGGTGTCGCCAACGGCGGCCCGTTCCTCGACTCCGACCCGGTCGCCTGGCGCCGCGTCATCGAGGTCAACCTGATCGGATCCGCGGTCACGGCGCGGGCGTTCCTGCCGGTGCTGATGGAGAGCCGCGGGTATCTGCTCCAGATCGCGTCGCTCGCCGCGATCACGCCGGCGCCCATGATGACCGCGTACTGCGCGTCGAAGTCGGGCGTCGAGGCGTACGCGCACAGCCTGCGCGCCGAGGTCGGCTACAAGGGCGTACGCGTCGGCGTCGGGTACCTGTCGTGGACCGACACCGACATGGTGCGCGGCGCCGACCAGGACGACGTGATGCGCGAGCTGCGGCAGCGGCTGCCGTGGCCGTCGAACAAGACGTATCCGCTGGGCCCGGCCGTGGACCGGATCGTCGCGGGCATCGAGCGGCGCTCCAGCCATGTGTACGCGCAGTGGTGGCTGCGGGGCATGCAGGGCATCCGCGGTTATCTGCCCGGGGTCATCGGGGCGGTCGGGCAGCGTGAGATGCGGCGGTTCGAGCCGCGCCTGGGCAGTGTCTCGACGGGGCTGGTCGGGGCGGGCGGCGCCGCCGACGAATCGGTAAGGGGCGGCTGACGGTTCCTCAGCTGCCCTGACCTGCGGTTTTGAGGGTCGAGCACGGTCCGTTACTGATCGAAATGCGTGCTCTGTCCTGGCGTGTAACTCTGGTCGAGGCCCGACCCCCTCACCCAAAAACGGGAGTGAAATCGCATGGGCATGAAGGACCAGTTCCAGGACAAGGCTGAGCAGCTCGCCGACCAGGCCAAGAAGCGTTCCGGTCAAGGCCGGGACCGCCGGGACGAGGCGAGCGAGCGCTCTTCGCAGACTCAGGACACCATCCGTGAGCGTGGCTCGCAGTCCGAGGACTCCGAGAGGCGGCGGCAGGAAGCGCAGGACAGGTTCGACCAGGACTACGACGCCTGACGCTTCGCTTCGCTGAGCCAGTCGTACGAGGGCCACCCGGGACGCCGGGTGGCCCTCGTTCCTGTGCGGGTCGGTCGTGCGAGCCACCTGGGGCGCCGGGTGGCCTTCGTTCTTGTGCGGGTCAGCGTGGCGGGAGCTCGGGGCGGGCGTGGTTCGGGGTGTTCGTGTAGTCCGGGGGAGTCTTGGCCGGGGAGGCCACCAGGAGGTCCAGGGCCAGATAGACCGCGTCGTCGAGTTGGGCGTGGCGGCCCTCCGCCCAGTCCAGGGGGGTGCGCAGGGCCTCGATGTCCGGTTCGACGCCCTTGTTCTCGACCGACCAGCCGTACTCGGGGAACCAGGCCGCGTTCATCGGGACCGTGATGACCGTGCCGTCGCCGAGTTTGTGGCGGCCCGTCATGCCGACGACGCCGCCCCAGGTGCGCTGGCCCACGACGGGACCGAGCCCGAGGAGCTTGAACGCCGCAGTGATCATGTCGCCGTCGGACGAGGTCGCCTCGTCGGCCAGGGCGACGACCGGACCGCGCGGGGCGTTCGACGCGTACGAGACGGGCTGGGCGTTGCGCGTCAGGTCCCAGCCGAGGATCTTGCGGGTGAGCTTCTCGATGACCAGCTCGCTGATGTGGCCGCCCGCGTTGCCGCGTACGTCGACGATCAGGGCGGGCCGGGAGACCTCCATGCGCACGTCGCGGTTGAACTGCGCCCAGCCGGAGCCGCCCATGTCGGGGATGTGCAGGTAGCCGCACTTGCCGCCGCTCAGCTCCCGTACGACCGCGCGGCGCTTGGCGACCCAGTCCTGGTAGCGCAGCGGGCGCTCGTCGATGAGGGGGACGACCGCGACGCGGCGGGGGCTGCCCTCGCCCTCCGCGGGCCGGAACGTCAGCTCGACCGTCGTGCCGCCCGAGCCCGCGAGCAGCGGGTAGGGGCCGGCGACCGGGTCGACCGGGCGCCCGTCGACATGCGTGAGGACGGCGCCCTCGCGGATGCCGCTGCCGGCCAGCGGGGAGCGCGCCTTGGAGTCGGACGAGTCGCCGGGCAGGACGCGGACGAGCTGCCAGCCCTCGTCGCGGTGCACGAAGTTGGCGCCGAGGAGGCCCTGGGCGCGCTGGTAGTGGGGCGGGCCCTCGTTGCGGCGGGCGGCGGAGACATAGGCGTGCGACGTGCAGAGTTCGCCGAGCACCTCGCGCAGCAGGTCGGCGAACTCGTCGGGGGACGCGACCCGTTCGACGAGTGGCCGGTACTGGGCGAGGATCGCGTCCCAGTCGATGTGGCACATCTTCGGGTCCCAGTAGTAGGCGCGGATGATGCGCCCGGCCTCCTCGTACGCGCCGCGCCACTCGGCGGCCGGGTCCACCTCGTGCAGGATGCGGCGCAGGTCGATCCAGACCGTGGAGTCGCTGTCGCCGGCCTCCGTGGAGGGGACGGCCTGCAGCTCGCCCTCGTCGACGACGACCAGGCGCGTCCCGTCGCCGCTGACCGCGAACCAGTCGAGGTGGGTGACCAGTTCGGTCTTCTTGCCCTTGGTGAGGTTGAAGTGCTCCAGGGTGGGGCGGCCCGAGGTGTCGGCCGGGTTGACGAAGGTCTCGCCGAGCGCGCCGGAGATCGGCCAGCGCAGCCACACGAGGCCGCCGCCCGAGACGGGATGGAGCGCCGAGTACTTGGACGCCGAGACGGGGAACGGCACGACACGGTCCGCCAGGCCCTCGATCTCCACGCTCGGAGTCCCGTCGGCCCCCGAGTCCTCGGTCGGGTCGAGCCCACCGGCGGCCGTGCGCCCGTGGGGCGACAGGGCGAACGGGGAGGGCGTCGCGGACGACAGCGGCACCAGGTACGGGCGGCAGCCGAGCGGGAAGGACAGGTCGCCGGTGTGCACGTCGTACACCGGGTCGAAGCCGCGCCAGGAGAGGAAGGCGAGATAGCGGCCGTCGCGCGTGAAGACCGGATTCTCGTCCTCGAAGCGGCCGTTGGTGACGTCGATGATCGTCCGGTCCTTGATCCGGGCCATCTTGATCTGCCGCAGGGAGCGCCCGATGCCCGGGTGGGACCAGGTGAGCCAGGCGCCGTCCGGCGAGAACGCCAGGTCGCCCACGGGTCCGTTGATCGACCGGATCAGCTCGGTGACCTCGCCGCCGGTCTGTTCTGCTCCTGCTTCTTCCTCTGCTTCCTCCTCGGTCGTGTCGATGAGGAGGAGGCGGCCGTCGTCCGACGCGATGGCGAGGCGCTCGCCGTCCGGGTCGCTGACCATTTCGAGGACCCGCCCGAGCTCCCCGGACGCGAGACGGCGCGGCTCGCGCTCACCGCTCGCGCGCGGGAGGTACGAGATCTCGACCGTGTCCTCGCCCTCCGCGTCGGTGACGTACGCGACCTGCCCGCCGGAGCCGAGCATCTCGGGCTGCCTGACCCGCACGCCCGGGTTGTCGGCGATGGTCCGGGCGGGGCCGTCGCGGTGGGTGAGCCAGTACAGGCTGCCGCGTACGACGACGGCGCTGGCCCGGCCCGTCTCGTCGACGGAGAGCCCGTCGACGTGGAGGGCGGCCGGCACCTGGTAGGGGCGGCGCCCGACGCGCGGGCCGCCGAGGCGCACGTCCAGCTTGCGCGGCACGGAGCCGGCGGAGAGATCGTCGATGATCCAGAGGTCGCTGGCGCACTGGTAGACGATCCGGGTTCCGTCGCTGGAGGCGTTACGGGCGTAGAACGCGTCGTGGTCGGAGTGGCGGCGCAGGTCGGAGCCGTCGGGCAGGCAGGAGTACACATTGCCGATGCCCTGGTGGTCGGAGAGGAACGCGATGCGTCCCGCCACGAACATCGGTGCCTCCAGATGCCCGTCCAGGTCGGCGACGAGCTGCTCGCCGTGCAGCCACAGGCGGCCCTGGGCGCCGCCCCGGTACCGCTTCCAGGCGGCCGGATCGTGCGGGGCGGTGCCGGTCAGGAGCAGGGTCCTGCGCTCGCCGTCGAACTCGGCGACCGCGATGTCGGAGACCGGGCCCCAGGGCAGCCTGCCGCCGGGGGAGCCGTCGGTGGGGACGTCGTAGGCCCAGGTGAAGTACGAGAAGGGCTGGCCGTGCGAGGCCACCGCGAGGATGTCGGTCCGCCCGTCCTTGTCGGGCGGTGTCCAGCCGCGGACCCGGGTGTCCGTACTGCCCCAGTAGGTGAGCCGCCGGGCGGGGCCGCCGTCCACCGGCGCGAGATGGATCTCAGGGTCCAGGCTGCGCCAGGTCGTGTACGCGATGTGGCGGCCGTCGGGCGAGAACCTTGGGCTGCTCACCTTGGTCCGGTCGACCGTGACCCGCCAGGCCCGGCCCGGCCGGTCGAGCGGGGCGACCCAGAGGTCGTCCTCGGTCTCGAAGCAGAGCCGGTCCTCGTGCAGATGGGGAAACCGCAGGTACGCGTTGTCGCTCACCTACCCATGCTTTTCCGCTCCACGGGCCCCGGCAACTCGTGGGTTGCCCCGTTCTTGCCCGTGGCTTGTGGCGCAGGACACGTACGAAACGGTTTCGTTTCGTTAAGGGCGGTCGTACAGTACTTGTGTACGAAACGGTTTCGTACACACCGTCCGGACCGGAACAGGAGTGCCCCATGGCTGAAGCCGCGACGACGCGCCGCAGCCGGATCACGCCCGAGCGCGAGGCCGAGCTGTACGGCGCCGTGCTCGAACTGCTCCGCGAGGTCGGTTACGACGCGCTGACCATGGACGCCGTGGCCGCCCGCACCCGATCAAGCAAGGCCACGCTCTACCGCCAGTGGGGTAGCAAGGCCGAGCTGGTCGTGAAAGCGCTGCGGCACCAGAAGCCGTCGCGCCTGAGCGAGATCGACACCGGGTCGCTGCGGGGCGACTTCCACGAACTGGTCCTCCGTGAGGACGACTGCGAGATGGCCCAGGGGTCCGCGCTGATGCGGGGCCTGGCCATGGCGGTCCACGAGAACCCGGATCTCCTGCGTGCCTTCCGCGAGCTGCTGATCGAGCCCGAGATGGAGGAGCTCCGGCATGTGCTGGGGCGCGCCGTCGACCGGGGCGAGATCCGTGCGGACAACCCGGCACTCGACTACGTCCTCCACATGATCGTCGGCGCCTTCACGGCCCGGACCCTCATCGACGAACAGCCGCCCACCCAGGCCTTCGTCGCCTCGTACATCGACGCCGTGGTCCTCCCCGCTCTCGGCGCCTGATCCCTCTCCACCCAAGACCCGTCCCACCCGAGCACCTGACGCGACCGCTCACGTCGTCGGGCTGATCACCCCTGCCCCCATACGACTGACCGGGAGTACGCCCTCGTGGCCACGTTCCTCTACAAACTCGGCAAGCTCGCCTTCCGCCGACGGCACTTCGTCGCCCTGATCTGGGTGGCGCTGCTCACCCTCGCGGGGGTGGGCGCCGCCTCCGCGCCCACGGCGGCCTCCAGTTCCTTCTCCATCCCGGGGACGGAGGCCCAGAAGGCCTTCGACCTGCTCGACCAGCGCTTCCCGGGCTCCAGTGCCGACGGCGCCACCGCGCGCGTCGTCTTCCAGGCGCCCGACGGCGAGAAGATCACGTCCGCGGCCAACAAGGCCGAGGTCACCAAGACCGTCGCGGAGCTCGGGTCCGGTTCGAAGGAGGTCGCCGCGGCGGCCGACCCGTTCGTCGCGAAGACCGTCAGCAAGGACGGCACGATCGCGTACTCCTCGGTCTCCTACAAGGTCTCCTCGATGGAGCTGACGGACGCCGACCGGGACGCGCTCCAGAAGACCGTCGACGAGGCGCGCGACTCCGGGCTGACCGTCGAGGTCGGCGGTGACGCGCTCCAGGCCATGCCGGAGACCGGGGCCACCGAGATCATCGGTGTGGCGATCGCCGCCGTCGTCCTCGTGATCACGTTCGGCTCGCTCGTCGCGGCCGGGCTTCCGCTGCTGACCGCGCTCATCGGCGTAGGCATCGGCGTCTCGTCGATCACCGCGCTGGCCAACGCGCTCGACCTGGGCACCACCACCTCGACGCTGGCCATGATGATCGGCCTCGCGGTCGGCATCGACTACGCGCTGTTCATCGTCTCCCGCTTCCGCGCCGAGCTGGCCGAAGGCCGCGACCGCGAGGAGGCGGCCGGACGGGCCGTCGGCACCGCGGGGTCAGCCGTGGTCTTCGCCGGTCTGACCGTCGTCATCGCACTCGTCGGGCTCGCCGTCGTCAACATCCCGATGCTGACGAAGATGGGCATCGCGGCCGCGGGCACGGTCGCCATCGCCGTCCTCATCGCGCTCACCCTCATCCCGGCGCTGCTCGGCTACGCCGGCAAGAGGGTCCACGGCCGCAAGGCCCGTAAGGTCCTGGCCGCGGAGAAGAAGCCCGAGCCGAAGACGAACATGGGCACGCGCTGGGCGCGCTTCGTGATGCGCCGGCCGGTGGCCGTGCTGCTCACCGCGGTGGTCGGTCTCGGCGTGATGGCCGTGCCGGTGTCCTCGCTGGAGCTGGGTCTGCCCGACGACGGGGTCCAGCCCACGGACACCACGCAGCGCAAGGCGTACGACCTGCTCTCAGAGGGCTTCGGGCCCGGCTTCAACGGTCCGCTGGTGGCGGTCGTCGACGTGAAGCACTCGCAGGACCCGAAGGACGCGGTCGCCCGCGTCTCCAAGGACATCGCGGCGACCGACGGCGTCAAGACGGTCACCCCGCCCGCGTTCAACCAGGCCGGTGACACGGCGACGATCACCGTCGTGCCGTCGTCCAAGCCCAGCTCCACGCAGACCGAGGACGTCGTCCACACGATCCGCGACAAGGGTGCGGACATCAAGGCGGACACCCGTGCCGAGGTCCTCGTCACCGGCGCCACCGCCATGAACATCGACGTGTCGCAGAAGCTGAACGACGCGCTCGTGCCGTACCTGGCGCTCGTCGTCGGCCTGGCGTTCCTGCTCCTGATGGTGGTCTTCCGGTCGGTCCTGGTCCCGCTGAAGGCGGCGCTCGGCTTCCTGCTCTCGGTGGTCGCCGCGCTCGGCGCCGTCGTCGCGGTCTACCAGTGGGGCTGGCTCGGCTCGCTGTTCGGCGTGGAGCAGACCGGGCCGATCATGTCGATGATGCCGATCTTCATGGTGGGTGTGGTCTTCGGCCTCGCGATGGACTACGAGGTCTTCCTCGTGACCCGCATGCGGGAGGCGTACATCCACGGGGAGCGGCCCGCGCAGGCCATCGTCACGGGCTTCCGGCACGGGGCCCGGGTGGTCACGGCCGCGGCCGTCATCATGATCGCCGTCTTCGCGGGCTTCATCGGCTCCAGCGAGCAGATGGTCAAGATGATCGGCTTCGGACTCGCGATCGCGGTCTTCTTCGACGCGTTCCTGGTGCGCATGACGATCGTGCCGGCCGTGCTCGCGCTGCTCGGCAAGCGGGCGTGGTGGCTGCCGAAGTGGCTCGACCGGATCCTGCCGAACGTGGACGTCGAGGGCGAGGGCCTGAAGACGGCCTCCGGCGGCGGCGACCCCGCGGAGGAGGACAGGGAACTGGCCCGCGTGTGACCGGGGCCCATCCCTGACCGGGAGTTCGAACGGCTCTCAGTGAGCCACCGGGGTGGCGGTCGTGTACGTCCGGCGAAGGAAGCGCACCAGCGCCTTCTTCTCGAACTGCACGACCGCCACCCCTTTCGGCGAGTGGAACTCCATGACGGCCTGGACGCGGCCGCAGGGCCAGATGTGGATGTCGCCCACGGTCGTCGGGGCGCGCAGCCCCTGTTCCAGGAGCTCGCGGGGGAAGTCCCAGTCGCCCTCTTCGGGGACGGTGAGGTGGACGCGTCCGTCGTAGCGGAGGACCGCTGGGACGGCCGGCGCCTCGTCGGGAGAGTCCGTGACGAGGCGGGCGCGTGCGTACTGCTCGACGTCAGACATCGGGGACTCCTCGTCTATCTCGTGCGTTCTGTCATCTAATGTCCCATATAAGTCATATAGGGGCTATGTACCCGGGAGTTGCTTCGGGATTAATTGTGCCTACGGCGCTCTTGCAAGTGGTTCGCAACAAGGCACTATCATCGGACGGTCACCAAGCCTGTCGCGTGCCCCGAAGCGGAGCCCTCACTCATGCATGTCCCCGACGGATTCATCAACGCCCCTGTCTCGGCGGCCGCGGGTGTCGTCGCCGCGGGCGCCGTGGCCGTCAGCCTCCGGGGCGCACGGCGTGAACTCGACGAGCGCACGGCCCCCCTCGCGGGCCTCGTCGCCGCGTTCATCTTCGCCGTGCAGATGCTGAACTTCCCCGTCGCGGCAGGCACCAGCGGCCACCTCCTCGGCGGCGCGCTGGCCGCGATACTCGTCGGCCCCTATACCGGCGTCCTGTGTGTGTCCGTGGTGCTCCTGATGCAGGGGGTGCTCTTCGCCGACGGCGGCCTGACCGCGCTCGGCGTGAACGTCACCGACATGGCGATCACCACGACCGTCGTCGCCTACCTCGTCTTCCGCGGCCTGGTGAAGGTGCTGCCCCGGGGGCGCCGCTCCATCACCGTCGCCTCCTTCATCGCGGCGCTCCTGTCCGTACCGGCCGCGGCCGTCGTCTTCACCCTGATCTACGCGATCGGCGGCACCACCGACGTCTCGATCGGCAAGGTCGCCACCGCCATGGTCGGCGTGCACGTCCTCATCGGCATGGGCGAGGCCGTCATCACCGCGCTGACCGTCGGCGCCGTCGTCGCCGTCCGTCCCGACCTCGTGTACGGCGCCCGGGGACTGCACCGGCCGCTCAAGCTCCGCGTGGCCGGCGAACTCGTCGACGCCCCGGACACCGCGCCCGCGCCGGTCGCCGCCCGCGGCTCCCACCGCAAGGTCTGGATCACCGGCCTCGTCACCTCCCTCGTCCTCGCCGGCTTCGTCTCCTTCTACGCCTCCGCCAACCCGGACGGCCTGGAGAAGGTGGCCCACGACAAGGGCATCGACAAGAAGACCGAGAAGCACGCCTCCGACGGCTCCCCGCTCGCCGGGTACGGCGTCAAGGACGTCGGCGACGCCCGGCTCTCCGGCGGCCTGGCCGGGGTGATCGGCGTCGGCGTCACCGTCGTCGCGGG
Organism: Streptomyces sp. NPDC055140; assembly: GCF_053607285.1. Lineage (NCBI taxonomy): Bacteria > Bacillati > Actinomycetota > Actinomycetes > Kitasatosporales > Streptomycetaceae > Streptomyces > Streptomyces sp. NPDC055140. Next base: position 76,954 of record NZ_JBSGTG010000015.1, read on the forward strand.
CAGCGGCATCTTCTGGGTGCTGCGCAGGCGCCGCACCGCGGACACCTCCCCGAGCCAGATCACGGAGACCGTCTGACATGGGTGCGGGGCACGCGCACAAGCTCTACCGGCACGGGCACTCGCCCGTGCACGGCCTGCCGCCGCACACCAAGCTCGCCGCCGTCTTCTGCTTCGTGATCGTGGTCGTCTCCACGCCCCGCGAGGCGATGTGGGCGTTCGCCCTGTACGCGGTCCTGCTCGCGGCCGTCGCGTACGCGGCCAGGGTCCCGGCCGGCTTCCTCCTGAAGCGGCTCCTCATCGAGATCCCCTTCGTCGCCTTCGCCGTCCTCATGCCGTTCGTGGCGCAGGGCGAGCGCGTCGACGTCCTCGGGATGTCCCTCAGCGTCAACGGTCTGTGGGGCGCCTGGAACGTCCTCGCCAAGGGCACCCTCGGCGTCGCCGCGTCCGTCCTGCTCGCCTCCACGACCGAGCTGCGCGAGCTGCTCCTCGGCCTGCAGCGGCTCAAGCTGCCGCCGCTCCTCGTCCAGATCGCGTCGTTCATGATCCGCTACGGCGATGTGATCACCGACGAGATGCGCCGTATGAAGATCGCCCGGGAGTCGCGCGGCTTCGAGGCGAGCGGCGTGAAGCACTGGGGCGTCCTCGCCAAGTCCGCGGGCGCCCTCTTCATCCGCTCCTACGAGCGCGGTGAGCGCGTGCATCTGGCCATGGTCAGCCGCGGGTACGCCGGATCGATGCCCGTCATCGACGACGTGAGCGCGTCCCGCGCGCAGTGGTCGTACGCCCTCACCCTCCCCTGTGCCGCTCTTGTCGTCTGTCTGCTGGGATGGATGCTGTGACTGTTTCCCCCGCCCCGCTCTCCCCCGCCTCGCTCGAGGTCGGTGGCCTCGCCTACGCCTACCCCGACGGGCACCAGGCCCTCTTCGGCGTCGACCTGACCATCGGCCGCGGTGAGCGCGTCGCCCTGCTCGGGCCCAACGGCGCGGGCAAGACGACCCTCGTGCTGCATCTCAACGGCATCCTCACCGGCGGCGCCGGCACCGTGACCGTCGCCGGTCTGCCCGTCGGGAAGCGGCACATGGCCGAGATCCGGCGCAAGGTCGGCATCGTCTTCCAGGACCCCGACGACCAGCTCTTCATGCCGACCGTCCGCGAGGACGTGGCCTTCGGTCCCGCCGCGGCCGGGGTGAAGGGGCCCGAACTCGAGGCCCGCGTGCACAAGGCCCTGGCCCAGGTCGGCATGGCCGACTTCGCCGACCGGCCGCCGCACCACCTCTCCTTCGGGCAGCGCCGCCGCGTCGCGGTCGCCACCGTCCTCGTCATGGAGCCCGAGATCCTCGTCCTGGACGAGCCGTCGTCGAACCTCGACCCGGCCTCGCGCCGCGAACTCGCCGACATCCTGCGGTCGCTGGACGTCACCGTCCTGATGGTCACGCACGACCTGCCGTACGCGCTCGAACTCTGCCCGCGCTCGGTGATCCTCAGCGAGGGCGTGATCGCGGCCGACGGGACGACCGGCGACCTCCTCGCCGACGAGGACCTCATGCGCGCACACCGCCTGGAACTCCCCTTCGGCTTCGACCCGAAGTCCGTGAAGGTCTGAGCGGCCGAGGAATCCTCAGCGATCCATGGCTGTTGCACCCAACGTGAGTGACATGAACGGCACAGTGGCCACCGGGTTCGAAGCGGTCAGGGAAGCTTTCGCCCACAACTTCGACGCGCTCGGCGAGCGCGGCGCGGGCGTGGTCGTCCACCGCGACGGGCACAAGGTCGTCGACCTGTGGGCCGGCACCCGCGACGTGAGCGGCGGCGCCCCCTGGGGGCGCGGCACCGCCCAGATCATGCGCTCCGCCACGAAGGGCGTGGCCGCCGCCGCGCTCCTCCTCCTGCACCAGCGAGGAGAGCTCGACCTGGACGCGCCGGTCAGCGCCTACTGGCCCGAGTTCAAGGAGCACGGCAAGGAGAACGTCCTCGTCCGTGACGTCCTCGCGCACCGCGCCGGCGTGCCCGCGCTCGACCGCCCGCTGAGCCCGGCCGAGGCCGCCGACCCCGACACCGGCGCCGCGGCCGTCGCCGCCCAGGCCCCCGCCTGGGAACCCGGCACCGACCACGGCTACCACGCACAGACCTACAGCTGGCTCACGGGCGAGCTGGTGCGCCGCGTCACCGGCCGCACCGTCGGCGCCTGGATCGCCGAGCACATAGCCGCCCCCGTCGGCGCCGACCTCTGGGTCGGGCTGCCCGATGCCGAGGCGCACCGGGCCGGTCTCGTCGGCCCCGTCGAACCGCCGGCCGCGCCCGGCGGCCTGCGCACCCGCCCCAAGAGGAACGTCGCCGACGCGTACACCGACCCCGACTCCCTGACCCGCCGCGCCTTCGGCGCCATCCACCCCGCGCCCGACGAGAACAACCCGGCCTACCGCGCGGCAGAACTGCCCGCCTCGAACGGCGTCGCCACGGCGGAGGGACTCTCCCGCTTCTACGCGTCCCTGATCGGCGAAGTCGACGGCGGCGCCCGCCTGTTCACGCCCGACACCGTGGAGGCCGCTCGCGCCGAGGCGTCCTCGGGCGCCGACCGGGTCCTCGTCGTCCCGACCCGCTTCGGACTCGGCTACATGCTCCACGGCGTCGCCTCCCCTCTCCTCGGCCCGGGCTCCTTCGGCCACCCCGGGCGGGGCGGCGTGCTCGGCTTCGCGGACCCCGAGTCCGGGATCGCGTTCGGGTACGTCACGAACGGCATGCAGAAGGGCGTCACCGCCGACCCGCGCGCCCAGGCGCTGGTGCGGGCCGTGCGCTCTTCTCTCGCCCGCTAGCTCTGTGCCGCCCGGGCACGCGCCGGGTAGCGTCGGCGCATGAGGCGCTTCGAGGGGTACGGGGTCATGGTCACGGGCGCGGCACGCGGCATCGGCGCCGCCACCGCGCGCAGGTTCGCAGCCGAGGGGGCGCGGGTCGCCGTCACCGATGTGGATCCGCAGGCGGCGGAGAAAACGGTCACCGGGATCCGCGAACAGGGAGGCTCGGCAAGGGCGTTCACCTGTGACGTAGGGTCGCGCGAGTCGGTGGAGGCGGCGGTCGCGGCCGCCGTGGAGGAGTTCGGCCGCCTCGACGTGCTCGTCAACAACGCCTACGCGTGCGCCCCGGACGCCGCCCTCTTCGAGGACGAGCCCGACGAGGTGTGGGCCCGCGACCTCGACATCACGCTCACCGGCGCGTACCGCTGCTGCCGTGCCGCGCTGCCGCACCTGGTCGCGTCGGGGCGCGGAGCGATCGTGAGCGTCGGATCCGTCAACGGCCTTCAGGACTACGGCAATCACGCGTACAGCGCGGCGAAGGCGGGACTCGGTTCGCTGACCCGCACCCTCGCCGGGCACGCGGGCCCGCGCGGCGTCCGCGTCAACCTCGTCGCGCCGGGCACGGTGCGCACCCCCGCCTGGTCGGGCCGGGGCGCCGCCCTGGACGCCGTCAGCGGCCTCTACCCGCTGGGGCGGGTCGGTGAGCCGGAGGACATCGCGGCGGCCGTGACGTTCCTCGCCTCGTCGGACGCGGCGTGGATCACCGGGGTCACACTCCCGGTCGACGGCGGCCTGACCTCGGCGAACCTGGGATTCCGCACGCAGCTCCAGTAGCGGCCCCGCTCAGCCGGCGGTGTGCAGCATCAGCCCGATCCCCGCCACCATCAGCCCCGCCGCCACCATCCGCGGCGTACCGAACCGTTCCTTGAAGAACACCGTCCCGATCGCCGCGCCCACGATGATCGACGATTCGCGCAGCGCCGAGATCGGGGCGAGGTCCGCGCGGGTCTGCGCCCACAGGACGAGCCCGTACGCGGACACGGACAGCGCCGCGCCGAGCAGCCCGACCGCCGCGAACGGCCTCAGGCGGGCGGTCAGTTCGCCGCGCCACGTCCAGGCCGCGTACACCGGGACGCCGAGGCAGCCGAGCATCATCAGCCACGCGATGTAGCCGAGCGAGTTCCCGGAGGCCCGCACACCGAGGCCGTCGACCACGGTGTACGCGGCGATGGACACGCCCGTCGCGACGGCCGCCCCCACGGCCGCCCAGTCGGGCCTGCGCCCCGAGCCCCGGATGCCCCACAGGGCGAGCCCGGTCAGGCCCGCGCACGAGACCGCGACGCCCGCCGCCTGCCAACCGTCGGGGATCTCGCCCGCGAACACCGCCGCGAGCACCGTCACCACCAGCGGCGCCGTGCCGCGCGCGATCGGGTACGCCTGGCCGAAGTCGCCGAGCTTGAACGACCGCATGAGCAAGGCGTAGTAGGCGACGTGGAGGAGCGCGGAGAGGATCAGATACGGCCAGGCCGCGGCGTGCGGGAACGGTACGAAGGGCGCGCACACGAGCCCGATCAGCGCGCCGCCGCCCGAGATCAGCGTGAAGCCGACCAGCTTGTCGGTGATGTGGTGGGCGATCGCGTTCCAGCTGGCGTGCGTGACGGCCGCGAGGAGCACGGCCGCCGCGACCACGGGGGTCACCGATCACTCTCGCGCACGTCCACGAGGGCCGCTCCGGCGTGTGCGATCAGCGACTTGGGGTCCATGGGGAACACGGCGTACGGGGTGCCGGCGGCGGCCCACACGGTGTCGTGGTCGAGGAGCGAACGGTCGGCGAGTACCCGTGTCCTGGTGGCGTGCCCGAAGGGCGGGATGCCGCCGATCGCGTACCCGGTCGTCGCGCGCACGACGTCCGCCTTGGCGCGGGTGACCTTCTCGGCGCCCAGCTCGCGCCTGACCAGCTCCACGTCCACCCGCGACGCACCGTCCATCAGCACAAGCACCGGCACGCCGTCCGCGGCGAAGATCAGCGACTTGCAGATCTGGCTGAGTTCGCAGTCGATCGCGGCCGCCGCCTCCTGCGCGGTCCTGGTCGCTTCCGGGAAGCGGCGGACGAGCGGGAGTACGTCGGCCAGGCCCAGCTCGGCGAGGGCTTCGGCGAAACGGGGGTGCGCGGCGGTGGCGGCGGATGCGGCGGGTTTCGGGGTGCTCATGGCCGCACCGTAGCGCTCGGTGTACCCGCCACGCGACCAGGTATCGATCCCGCCGTCAGTCCCCCGCGAGCAGCATCTGCCGCACCACGGGACCCGCCGAGTCACCGCCGTGGCCGCCCTGCTGGACGACTGCCGCCGAGGCCAGGTCGCCGCGCCAGGCCGTGAACCAGCCGTTCGGCTTCTTCTGCCCGTCGACCTCCGCCGAGCCGGTCTTCGCGCCCATGTCGGTGCCGAGCCCCGACATCGGCTCGACGGCAGTACCGGCGACCGCCGTGTAGTGCAGCAGGTCGCGCAGGGCGCTCACGGTCGACGGGGACAGCTTGCGGGAGGCCGTGGCGAGCGTGCGGTGGTCGACGTCGGGCGAGACGAGGTAGGGCTGCTTGAACTCGCCGGTCTCGGCGGTGGCGACGACCGACGCCATGTTGAGCGGATTCATCCGCACCCCGCCCTGCCCGATCAGCGAGGCCGCCATCTGCGCCTGCGACTGCACCGGGACCGCGCCGTCGAAGCTGGGCACGCCGATCGACCAGTTGTCGCGGCCGAGCCCGAAGACCTCCTGGGCCTGCTTCGTCAGATCGCCGTCGTCCAGCTTCTTGGCCTGGCTGATGAAGGCCGTGTTGCAGGAGCGCGCGAAGCTGGCCCGGAAGGTGCCGTCCTTGATCTCGAACTTGTCGTCGTTCTGGAACTTCCAGCCGCCGTACGTCACGTACTTGGGGCACGGGTGCTTCTTGTCGACGCCCGCGAGGTTCTTCTCCAGGAGCATGGACGACGTCACGATCTTCATCGTGGAACCGGGCGCGAGGGAGCCCTGGAAGGCCGTGTTGAAGCCCTCGGGGCGGGAGTTGGCGACCGCGAGGATCTCCCCGGTGGACGGCTTGATGGTGACGACCGCGGCCTTCTCGCGCTTGGCGACCTCGCGTTCGGCGACGGCCTGCGACGTCGGGCTGATCGTCGTACGCAGGGTGCCGGGCGTGCCCTTGGAGAGGGTGACGAGCGTCTTGTCGGGCGTGTGCTCGCTCTCCTTGCCGCTGTCCTTGTGGACGACGCGCAGTTCGATGCCCGCCGTGCCGCCGGCCTTCTTGCCGTACTTCTCGCGCAGCCCGTCGATGACGGTGCCGAGCGAGGGGTACTTGGCCGCGGTCAGTTCGTTCCCTGAGCGGTCCGTAGCCTTGATCGGCGGGTCGCCGGCCGCGCCCGTGACGAGCCGGTCACCGTCCTTGAGGTCCGGGTGCACGACGGACGCCTGCCACCCGACGAGGGGCTTGCCGTCCTTCACCCGCCGCACGACGGTCAGTTCGGAGCCGTAGGCGAACGGCTTCGACTTTCCCCCGTACGAGACCGTCGCCGACACCGCGAACGGCATCTTGGCCCCGGCACGCTTCCCGGGCGTCAGCTTCACCCCGGACAGATGGGCGTCTTTGCGGTACGAGGTGAGGGCGGCCGTCGCCGTGGTGGCGTCGTCCGTGGCGGCGGCCGCCTTCGCGGTGTCGCCCGCGGCCCACGCGGTCAGGAACCGGTCGGCCGCGGTGCGGACCTCGGCCGGGGTGACGGGGCCCGTCTTGACGTGGGGCTTGTCGTCAGTGGCGGCCGATGAGTCCGAGTCGCCACTGTAGAGGGCGTAGGCGCTGACCCCGGCGCCGAGCACCACGACGGCGACCACGCCGCCGATCACGGCCGTGTTCGCCTTCTTGCGCTCGGGTTGCCTGCCTCTGCTGCCCACCGGTCCTCCGTCGTTGCCTGTCTGCCCGGTCCACTGGGTTCCTCGCGGACGGCTCAGACTAAGGCGTCCCGATAGGTGCCCCCGACGGCGGCTCAGCTACCCGCCCGTAGCACCGCCGCCACGATCGGGCCCGCGGCGTCGCCGCCGTGGCCGCCCTCCTCGGTGACCGCGGCCGCCGCGACGTCCCCGCGGTAGGCGGTGAACCAGCTGTTCGACTTGGTCTGGCCGGTGACCTCGGCCGAGCCGGTCTTGGCGCCGATGTAGGGGCCGAGACCCGCCATGACCTGCGCGGCGGTGCCGACCGTCGCGGTGCGGTTCATCATCTGTCGCAGCTGGGCGGCGGTGTTCGGGGGCAGGCCGCGGGCGGTGGCGAGCTGCCGGTCGTCGAGGGAGCGCGGCACGATCACCGGCTGCCGGAAGACGCCCGTCTTCGCGGTCGCCGTGACGGACGCCATATTCAGCGGGTTCATCTGGATCTGGCCCTGCCCGATGGCGTTGGCCGCGCGGTCGGGGCCGCCGGACGGCGGGATCTTGCCGTCCGCCGACGCGATGCCGGTCTTCCAGTTGTCCTGGCCGAGACCGAAGCGGTCCTGCGCCTCGCGCGTCAACGACTCGTCCGTCAGCGGCTTCTCGTCGATGAGCTTCACGAACGCGGTGTTGCAGGACCGGGCGAAGCTGTCCGCGAGGTTGGCGCCCTCGTTGGCCTTCATGCCCGGAAGGTTGTGGAAGGTCTGGCTCTGCCAGGTCGCGGTGTCCGGGCAGGGCGCGGGGCTGTTGACCGAGGCGACACCGTTGTCGATGAGCATCGCCGTGGTGATGACCTTCATCGTGGAGCCGGGGGCCTGCTCGCCCTGGAAGGCGGCGTTGAAGCCGTCCTGGCGGTGGTTGGCGACCGCGAGGACCTGGCCCGTGCTCGGCTGCACGGCCACCACGGACGACTCGTCGAAGCTCTTCACGGCTCGCTCGGCCGCCGCCTGCGCGGTGGCGCTGAGCGTCGTGTGCAGCTCGCCGGCCTTGCCCTTCACCAGCGTGAGCAGCGTCTTGGTGCCGGCGTCCTCGCTCTCGCGCTGGATGTACGTCTCCACGCCCGCGCGGCCGCCGGCCGTGTCGCCGTACTTCTCGCGCAGCTGGTCCAGGATCGGCCCGAGCGAGGGGTACTTCTCCTTCGTCAGGACGTTGCCCGAGCGGTCCACGGCATCGATGGGCGGCGTCGAGGCCTCGCCCGTGACGAGGGTGTCGCCCCTGCGCATGTCCGGATGCACGACGGCCGCCTGCCAGTCGACCAGCGCCCGGCCGGTGTTGAGGCCCCGCACGACGGTGAGCGAGGAGTCGTAGGCGAGGGTCTTCTTCTTCCCCTCGTACGACACCGTGGCCTTCACCTTGAACGGCACCTCGGCCCCCGAAGGAGCCCCCGCCGTCAGCGTGGTGTGCGTGATGTGCGCGTCGTCGTGCCAGCCGTTCAGCGCCGAGAGCGCCGCCTCCGCGTTGTTCGTGGACGTCGACGCGGAGTCCGGGTCGGACTTCGCCCACGCCGTGAGGAACTTCTGCGACACGTCCTTGATCTCGTCCGCCGTCGGCGGCCCGGTCCTGCGCGGCGAGGGTGCCCCCGCCGTACTCGATCCGCCCGAACCGGTCACGGCCGTCACCACGTTGTACGCGCCGTATCCCGCGCCCCCGACCATGATGGCGAACACTCCGCCGATCACAGCCGCCTTGGCCCCCTTGCACATGCTGCGTCCCCTCCCCAGGTTCCGGTGGGGAACTTTAGGCGGCGGCCGGGCCCGGTGTGACGAGAGTGCGCAGATGTTGTCCGAACTTGTCTGAACGGAGACCGCTTCCGAGGGGTCGGGACGTCCGCGGTCGGCCCCTGGGGCCGGCCGGTCAGACCCAGGTGTCCAGCCACATCCGGGACTGCCAGGAGCTGAACGGGATCGCCTGCCCGGTGTAGATCGGCCAGAAGTAGACAAAGTTCCACACGATCAGCAGGACGAGCACGCCCGCGCCCGTCGCGCCCACGATTCTGCGCCGCTCCCCGGACCCCGGTGGCCCGAGGATCGCGCCGACCAGCATCGCGACGCCGAGACACAGGAAGGGCACAAAAACGACCGCGTAGAAGAAGAAGATCGTGCGTTCCTGGTAGTTGAACCAGGGCAGATAGCCCGCGGCGACGGCGCACGCGATGGCGCCCGCCCGCCAGTCGCGGCGGAAGAACCAGCGCCACAGCAGGTAGAGCACGGCGAACGCCGCCGCCCACCACAGCAGCGGGGTGCCGAGCGCCAGGACCTCGCGGGCGCACTTGTCGCCCGCCCCGGCCGGGCAGCCGTCCTTGCCGGGCAGCGGGGACTCGTAGAAGTACGAGACCGGCCTGCCGTCGACGAGCCAGCTCCACGGGTTCGACTGGTAGATGTGCGGCGAGCTGAGCCCCACGTTGAACTTGTAGACCTCGTGCTCGTAGTGCCACAGGCTGCGCACCCAGTCGGGGAACAGCCAGGTCCAGGAACCGCCCCGGCCGTCGGTCGCCGCCCAGTTGCGGAAGTAGCCGCCGGTCCCGTCGGCAGGAGAAAGGATCCAGCCGAGCCAGGACAGGACGTACGTGGCGACCGCGACCGGCACCGTCGACAGGAACGCCCAGCCGAGGTCCCGCTTGAGCACGGAGACGTACGGCCGGCCTGCCCCGGCGACGCGGCGCGCGCCGACGTCCCACAGGACCGTGAGCACGCCGAACGCGGCCAGATAGATGAAGCCGTTCCACTTCGTGCCCGCGGCGAGCCCCAGGCACAGACCGGCGAGCAGCCGCCACGGGCGCCAGCCCAGACGCAGCGTCTCGGCGATGTGCGCGTCGGGGCGCGGCACGCCGTCCTCGCCCCTCGGGAGCGCGTCGGCCAGCTTCCCCCGCGCCTTGTCGCGGTCCACGACCAGGCAGCCGAACGCGGCGACGACGAAGAACACGAGGACCGAGTCGAGCAGCGCCGTGCGGCTCATCACGAACGCGAGGCCGTCCACGGCGAGCAGCAGACCGGCCAGGCAGCCGAGGAACGTCGAGCGGAACAGCCGCCGCCCGATGCGGCACACAAGGAACACGCACAGCGTGCCGAGCACCGCGGTCATGAACCGCCAGCCGAACGGATCGAAACCGAACAGCCACTCACCGATCCCGATGACGTACTTGCCGACCGGCGGATGCACGACGTACGCGGCGTCGTGCGGGATCGGCACATGGCCGTCGGTCTTCAGGATCAGGTCGTTGGCGTTCTTGTCCCAGTTGACCTCGAAGCCGCGGTGGATCAGCGCCCACGCGTCCTTCGCGTAGTACGTCTCGTCGAATATCACTGCCTTGGGGCTGCCGAGATGCCAGAACCGCATCAGGCCCGCGACCAGCGTCACGAGCAGCGGACCGAGCCAGCCCGACCAGCGCGTCACGCCCCGGGCGAGGCCGTCGGAGAGACCGAGCGTCGCCCACAGCCGCGACGACGGCGGCGCGTACGGCGGCACGAGCCGCGAGCCCACGTCGCCTCTGGGCCGCGCCACGTGACCGAACCGCCGCAGCCGGCGCTCCCACGTCGACGGCTGCCGCCCCTCGCCGGGGGTCCGGCCCGGCGGGGCGCTGGTCGAGGGCGAGTGCGGCGAGGACGCTGTACTGGTCACCGCGCCATCGTAGGGAACGTCACTGTGCGAGTCCCGTGTGCGGCCCCACCGAGTCGGCCGGACCCGGGGCGGGACGTGTCGGCCCGCCCCGCCCCTGCGAGGATGGATCCGTGACATCAAGCCCAGATTCCCCCGGAACGCTCGTGCTCGCGGGCACGCCCATCGGAGACGTGTCGGACGCGCCGCCCCGGCTCAGCAAGGAGCTGGCCGACGCCGACGTCATCGCCGCCGAGGACACCCGCAGGCTGCGGCGCCTGACGCAGGCGCTCGGGGTGACCCCGGGCGGGCGCGTCGTGTCGTACTTCGAGGGGAACGAGTCCGCCCGCACGCCCGAGCTGGTCGAGGCGCTCGCGGGCGGGGCCCGGGTGCTGCTCGTGACCGACGCGGGGATGCCGTCCGTGTCCGACCCCGGGTACCGGCTCGTCGCGGCCGCCGTCGAGCGGGACATCAAGGTCACCGCCGTGCCGGGGCCGTCCGCCGTGCTGACCGCGCTCGCGCTGTCCGGGCTGCCCGTCGACCGGTTCTGCTTCGAGGGCTTCCTGCCCCGCAAGGCCGGCGAGCGCATGGGCCGGCTGCGGGAAGTGGCGGAGGAACGCCGCACCCTCGTCTATTTCGAGGCCCCGCACCGCCTCGACGACACCCTCGCCGCGATGGCGGAGGCATTCGGCGCCGATCGCAGGGCGGCCGTGTGCCGCGAGCTCACCAAGACGTACGAGGAAGTGAAGCGGGGCCCGCTCGGGGAACTCGCGAAATGGGCCGCGGAAGGCGTGCGCGGGGAAATCACCGTCGTCGTCGAGGGCGCCCCGGAAAAGGGCGCGGAGTCACTCGACGCCTCCGAGCTGGTACGCAGGGTGCAGGTGCGCGAGGAGGTGGGGGAGCGGCGCAAGGAAGCCATTGCTGCCGTGGCCGCCGAGGCCGGGCTACCCAAGCGTGAGGTCTTCGATGCCGTGGTGGCAGCAAAGAATGCCGCTCGGGGCGCCCCATCGGAGGGCAAAGGACTATCGTGAAAGGCAAAGCGCAGGCCGCGCATCGGGCCCCTTCCGATAAGGAAAGGCCAAATCGGATCCAATAGTCGGCAGGCCTGATGCGATCGCGCCGGGAGAAGCGTCCACTGGTTGAAGGGACGCACCCGTCCCACGCTTCAGGGCGGATGTAATGCCCCGCCCCGAAGTGCCTTGTCCAGAGGGCAAGAGGAGCAGGCATGAGTGAGATCGCAGGCGCCGTACCGACCCCGGCCGGTGCTGCCGCACCCCAGATACCGAACCGGAGCGCGGCCACAGCCATCGCCCACGAGTCGTACGCCTTCGCCTGCATGCGGTGCGGTCACGGCTGGGAGCAGAGTTTCGAGATCGAGCACCACATCGACGGCGACGGCGCGGAATTCGTGATGTACGTGGCGGGCGGCGAGCGTGTCCCGTCGCCGCTGACCCGGCCCACGTGCCTCAACTGCGGCGGCCATGTCGTACGGATCATGAGGGCGGGGCGCGTCTCGTCGATCCGCGGTGTGATGCAACGCGAGGGGATCATGCCGGCGGAGCAGCGCGAGGGCGAGGGCGACGAGCACCCCGCGAAGGAACACCACTGGCACTTCTCCGACCTGCTGCATCCCTTCCAGAACCGCAAGACCGACTGATCACCGGCTGAGCACCGACCGCACCCCGACGACCCCACCGACCCCGGCTTCGTAGGATCGGGGCATGAGCTCTGACCGTTCGAAGGACGTCACCCCGCCGCCGCTGCCCGCGCCCCTCGCGGTGCCGGTCGCCGACTCGCACACCCACCTCGACATGCAGTCGGGCACGGTGGAGGAGGGCCTCGCCAAGGCCGCGTCGGTGGGTGTGACGACCGTCGTCCAGGTCGGCTGCGACGTGAACGGGTCCCGCTGGGCCGCAGACACCGCGGCCGCGCATCCGGGGGTGCACGCCACCGTCGCCCTGCACCCGAACGAAGCGCCCCGTATCGTCCTCGGCGACCCCGACGGCTGGTCGCGCCAGGGCGAGCGCCGGGCCGGCGGTGACGCGGCCCTCGACGAGGCGCTCGCCGAGATCGACCGGCTCGCGGCCCTCCCGCACGTGAAGGGCGTCGGCGAGACCGGACTCGACCACTTCCGTACAGGACCTGAAGGCATCGCCGCGCAGGAGCGCTCCTTCCGCGCCCACATCGAGATCGCCAAGCGGCACGGCAAGGCGCTCGTGATTCACGACCGTGACGCCCATGACGACGTGCTGCGCATCCTCAAGGAGGAGGGCGCCCCCGAGCGCACCGTCTTCCACTGCTACTCCGGAGATGCCGATATGGCCCGGATCTGCGCCGAGAACGGCTACTTCATGTCGTTCGCCGGGAACGTGACCTTCAAGAACGCGCAGCCCCTGCGCGATGCGCTCGTGGTCGCCCCGCGCGAGCTCGTCCTGGTCGAGACCGACGCGCCGTTCCTGACCCCCGCGCCCTACCGCGGACGGCCCAACGCCCCGTATCTCATTCCGGTCACGCTGCGCGCGATGGCCGCGGTGAAGGGCCTCGACGAGGACACCCTGGCGGCGGCCGTCTCCGCCAACACGGCCCGCGCCTTCGACTACTGACCGACAGCGCCCCGGGGCGCTGTCGGGAGGGAAAGGCCGGGAACGAGCCGCGACACAGCGTAGTCGCGCCGCTTTGGAGAGTGACGATCGCTCCGCTAGGTTCTCCTCGCCGATCCGGACCCAGGAGCGTCGTCGTGAGCAATTCGCCGTACGGGACGTATGAGCCGCAGGAAACGCTCGACGCGCTCGAGACATACGAACCACCGCCCGGCCCGCACCCGCACGCGGACACCTACCGCCCCGGCTACGAGTCGATGGAGACCCAGCCCGCCTGGCCCGTGCCCGAAGTGCTGCTGCCGCGCCCGTCCGCCCCGGCCGCAGACCCCGCCCCGCAGAGCGCGGGGCGCGCCGAGGCCCGCAGGGCGGCCCGGCGCAGGAAACGGCCCGAGCGGCCCGAGACCTTCAGACGTCTGCTGCCGCAGGCCCTCGTCGTCGCCTTCCTGGCCGGCGGCACCACCGCCTTCGTCGCCGCCGACAAGGCGATCCAGCTCAGCGTCGACGGCAGGCCGCGCACTCTGCACACCTTCGCGGACGACGTCGGCGAGCTGCTCGCCGACGAGGGGGTGGACGTCGGCCCGCACGACGTCGTCGCCCCCGCCCCAGGGGCCGCCCTGTCCAGCGGCGACGAGGTCGCCGTGCGCCACGGCAGGCCCGTCCATCTCACCCTCGACGGGGAGCGCCGCAAGGTGTGGACCACCGCGGGCACCGTCGACGGCGCCCTGCACCAGCTCGGTGTCCGCGCCGAGGGGGCCTACCTCTCCACGTCCCGCTCGCGCCGCATCGCCCGTGACGGCCTCGCGCTCGACGTCCGCACCGAACGCAGCGTCACGGTCATGGCCGACGGCCGCGAGTGCACCATCCGCACCAACGCCGCCACCGTCCGGGCCGCCGTCGACGAGGCGGGCGTCTCGCTGCACGGCCAGGACACCACGTCCGTGCCGCAGGACAGCTTCCCGCGCGACGGGCAGACGATCACTGTCATGCGCATCAAGGGCACTAGGGAAGTGCGCGAGGAACCCATCGCGTACGAGGTGGTGCGCACCCAGGATCCGACCCTGTTCCGGGGCACCGAGGTCGTCGAACGGGCGGGCCGCCAGGGCGCCCGGCGCGTCGCCTACGCCCTGCGCACGGTCAACGGCGTCAGGCAGAAGCCGCGCCGGGTGAGCGCCGAGGTCGTGCGCGAGCCCCGCAGCCGGCTCGTGAAGGTCGGCACCAAGCCCCTGCCGCCCTCCGTCGCCGGCGCCGACAGCCTGCACTGGAGCGAGCTCGCCCGGTGCGAGTCCGGCGGTCGCCCCGCCGCGACCGACGCCACCGGCACCTACGGCGGCCTCTACCAGTTCGACGTACAGACCTGGCACAGCCTGGGCGGCGGCGGCCGGCCCCAGGACGCGTCCGCCTCCGAGCAGACGTACCGGGCGAAGAAGCTGTACGTGCAGCGCGGCGCGAGCCCGTGGCCGCACTGCGGTGGCCGCCTGCACGGGTAGCCGCCGCCGGTGCGGGGCCCCGCGGTCCGGTCGGGACCCGGCCGCGGCGCCCCGTACCCTGAGACCGTGAGCACCACTGACCCCCAGGGCCCCCTGCTTGGCCCCGCCGACATCCGCGAACTGGCGGCAGCCCTGGGCGTGCGGCCCACGAAACAGCGCGGCCAGAACTTCGTCATCGACGCCAACACGGTCCGCCGCATCGTCCGCACCGCGCAGGTCACCCCCGAGGACAACGTCGTCGAGGTCGGCCCCGGCCTCGGCTCGCTGACCCTGGCGCTCCTGGAGGCGGCGGCCCATGTCACCGCCGTCGAGATCGACGACGTGCTGGCCGCCGCGCTGCCCGCGACGATCGAGGCCCGCCTCCCGCAGAAGAAGGACGCCTTCGCGCTCGTCCACTCCGACGCGATGCAGGTACGCGAACTGCCGGGCCCCGCGCCCACGGCGCTCGTCGCGAACCTGCCCTACAACGTCGCCGTGCCGGTCCTGCTCCACATGCTCGACACGTTCCCCACCATCGAGCGCACGCTCGTCATGGTGCAGGCCGAGGTCGCCGACCGCCTCGCGGCCGCCCCCGGCTCGAAGGTCTACGGCGTCCCCTCGGTCAAGGCCAACTGGTACGCGGACGTGAAGCGCGCCGGCTCCATCGGCCGGAACGTCTTCTGGCCCGCGCCGAACGTCGACAGCGGTCTTGTGGCCCTGGTCCGGCGCGCCGAACCGGTGGCGACGACCGCCTCCAAGCGCGAGGTCTTCGCCGTGATCGACGCGGCCTTCGCCCAGCGCCGCAAGACCCTGCGCGCCGCCTTGTCCGGCTGGGCCGGATCGGCCGCCGCCGCCGAGGCCGCCCTGGTCGCGGCCGGTGTCTCCCCGCAGGCGCGCGGCGAGGCCATCACGGTCGAGGAGTTCGCACGGATCGCGGAGAACAAGCAGTGAGCGTGACGGTACGGGTCCCCGCGAAGGTCAACGTCCAGCTCGCGGTGGGCGCCGCCCGCCCCGACGGCTTCCACGACCTCGCCAACGTCTTCCTCGCCGTCGGCCTTTACGACGACGTCACGGCGACCGCCGCCGACGAGCTGACCCTCACCTGCGAGGGCCCCGGCGCGGACCAGGTCCCGCTGGACCGCACCAACCTCGCGGCCCGCGCCGCGATCGCGCTGGGCGAGCGGTACGGGATCGAGCCCCGCGTCCACCTCCACATCGACAAGGACATCCCCGTCGCCGGCGGCATGGCGGGCGGCTCCGCGGACGCGGCCGGCGCGCTCGTGGCCTGCGACGCGCTGTGGGGCACCGGCGCCACCCGGGACGAACTCCTCGACATCTGCGCCGAGTTGGGCAGCGATGTGCCGTTCAGTCTGGTCGGTGGGGCGGCGCTCGGCACCGGACGCGGCGAGAAGCTTCAACTCCTGGACGTGGGCGGCGAGTTCTGGTGGGTGTTCGCGGCCGCCGACGGAGGACTCTCGACGCCCGCCGTGTACGGCGAGTTCGACCGCCTCGCGCAGGGGCGCGCGATCCCCGAGCCGGAGGCCTCGCCCGCCCTGCTCGACGCGCTGCGCTCCGGCGACGCGACCGCGCTGGCCGCGACGCTCACGAACGACCTCCAGCCTGCCGCGCTCTCCCTGTTCCCCGCGCTGAAGGACACCCTCGACGCGGGCACGGCGGCGGGCGCCCTCGCGGGCCTGGTCTCCGGCTCGGGCCCGACGACGGCGTTCCTCTGCGCGGACGAGAAGTCGGCGCGGGCGGTCGCCGCCGCCCTCACGATGTCCGGCACCTGCCGCTCCGTACGGGTCACGACGTCTCCGGCGCCGGGCGCGACGGTCGTCCAGCGCTGACGCAGTCGGACGTACTCACGGGTAACTGAGTACGTCCGCGCTGTCGGCCGCCACGGGCGCTGCGGCACCGTGGTCGCCATGACCACCGACACCACGAGCGCCCGGCCCCGGCGCCGCAGACGCCGTATCGGCCGCGGGCAGGTCCTCGTACCGCTCGGCGCGATCGCCCTCGTCGGGCTGCACTCCGCGCTCGCCACCCGCGGCCACCTCCTGCCCCCGCCCGCCGGTGGCGGCTGGCAGGGCAGGGTGGCGCGGCCGCGTGAGGTCGCCGCGGTGCTCAGTCGGGCAGGCGCAGGTCCCCGCAGCCGTGCCGCTCGACGGCGCGCCGCACGAAGGCCTTGAACGCGGCCGTCGCGAACTTCTTGTCGTGGGGCGTGAAGTCGTACGGCGCGACCGAGAAGCGGGCGCGCTCGGTGTTCCCGGGACACCGAGCGCCGGCCCTGAAGGGGCTTTTCCGGTGCCGGGGTTCGTAGTCGAGGCGGTCCTGTGAGCGCAGGCGCTCTTCGAGCGCGCTCGGGCCGTAGCTCGCGGAGAAGCTGTACAGCCGGCCCTCCTGATCGCCCTGGCAGGAGGCCTGCGAGGTGCCGAGGACGCAGCGCTCCTCGAGCGGGTTCCGGTCGGGCTGGCGTCGCCGACAGCAGGGCGTGGGCGCCCTCGCGCGGGAAGTAGAACTGCAGGTCGTTCTCGAAGAGGCCCCCGTCGCGCACCCCGCCCGGTATCCGGCTGACCGTCACGTACAGGTCGGCGGCCCAGCAGAACTCGTCATACGTGCGCGAGCCCCCGCGCCGGAGGTCGTTCTTGAAGGAGTCCGTGCTGAGCCCGGTCAGGGCCGATGTCTCCTCCACGGGGAGCACCCCGTCGCAGTACGACGACAGGCGGTCCTCGTAGCGCCGGCGCTTGCCGGTGTCGCTCACCCGGTACCAGGTCCATCCCGCGACCAGGACCACCACCAGCGGCAGCCCCACCCACGGCGCAAGCCGTCGCAGCACCCGCACCTCCGCACCCCCGTACGTCCCGCCCCTGCCCGAGCTGTCACCCCGAGCTGTCACAACGAAGGCGCAGGCTGTCCAATCCCTCGCGGCGACTACGCTGGAAGACTGATCCATCCCCTTGTCAGGAGCGAAATGGCAGTCAACCTGGTCAATGTCGAGGCAGTCAGCAAGGTGTACGGCACCCGTGCCCTGCTCGACGGCGTATCGCTCGGCGTGTCCGAGGGGGACAGGATCGGTGTCGTCGGACGTAACGGCGACGGCAAGACCACCCTCATCCGGATGCTCGCCAAGCTGGAGGACGCCGACACCGGCCGCGTCACCCACAGCGGCGGCCTGCGCCTCGGCGTCCTCACGCAGCACGACTCCCTCGACCCCGAGGCGACCGTCCGGCACGAGGTCATCGGCGACCTCGCCGACCACGAGTGGGCGGGCAACGCCAAGATCCGCGACGTCCTCACCGGCCTCTTCGGCGGACTCGACCTGCCCGGCTTCCCGCAGGGCCTCGACACGGTCATCGCGCCGCTGTCCGGCGGCGAGCGCCGCCGCATCGCGCTCGCGAAGCTCCTCATCGGCGAGCCCGACCTGATCGTCCTCGACGAGCCCACCAACCACCTCGACGTCGAGGGCATCTCCTGGCTGGCGAGCCACCTCCAGGCCCGCCGCTCCGCCCTCGTCTGCGTGACCCACGACCGCTGGTTCCTCGACCAGGTCTGCACCCGCATGTGGGACGTGCAGAAGGGCGACGTCTTCGAGTACGAGGGCGGCTACAGCGACTACGTCTTCGCGCGCGCCGAGCGCGAGCGCATCGCGGCGACCGAGGAGACCAAGCGGCAGAACCTGATGCGCAAGGAGCTGGCCTGGCTGCGCCGCGGCGCCCCGGCCCGCACCTCCAAGCCCCGCTACCGCATCGAGGCCGCCAACGAGCTCATCGCCGACGTGCCGGAGCCGCGTGACAAGAGCGAGCTGATGAAGTTCGCCAGCTCCCGGCTCGGCAAGACGGTCTTCGACCTCGAGGACGTCACCGTGCAGGCCGGGTCCAAGGTGCTCCTCAAGCACCTGACCTGGCAGCTCGGCCCCGGCGACCGCATCGGCCTCGTCGGCGTGAACGGCGCGGGCAAGACCTCCCTCCTGCGCGCCATGGCGCAGGCCGCCCGCACCGACGGCGAGGAGCAGCCCGCGGCGGGCCGCGTCGCCGTCGGCAAGACCGTGAAGCTCGCCTACCTCTCCCAAGAGGTCGCCGAGCTCAACCCCGAACTGCGCGTCATCCAGGCCGTGCAGCAGGTCCGCGACCGCGTCGACCTCGGCAAGGGCCGTGAGATGACCGCGGGCCAGCTCTGCGAGACGTTCGGCTTCAACAAGGAGAAGCAGTGGACGCCCGTCGGCGACCTGTCCGGCGGTGAGCGCCGCCGCCTCCAGATCCTGCGCCTCCTCATGGACGAGCCGAACGTCCTCTTCCTCGACGAGCCGACGAACGACCTCGACATCGAGACCCTCACGCAGCTGGAGGACCTCCTCGACGGCTGGCCCGGCTCGATGGTCGTGATCTCCCACGACCGGTTCTTCGTCGAGCGCACCACGGACCGGGTGTTCGCGCTGCTCGGCGACGCCACGCTGCGGATGCTGCCGCGCGGCATCGACGAGTACCTGGAGCGCCGCCGCCGCATGGAGGAGGCCGTCGCCGCCTCGATGACGGCCGCCGCCCCGGCCCCCGCCGCGGGTACGCAGGCGAAGACGGTGTCCGCCGCGGACGCCCGTGCCGCGAAGAAGGAACTCCAGAAGATCGAGCGGCAGATGGACAAGATGTCCGAGCGGGAGACCAAGCTGCACGCACAGATCGCGGATAACGCAACGGACTTCGCGAAGGTGGCCAAGCTCGACAGCGAGCTGCGCGAACTGATCCGGGAGCGCGAGGAGTTGGAGATGCGCTGGCTCGAGCTCGCGGAGGACGCGTGAAGCTCCAGTAACAGACCCATCACGGGCCGGTGCTCCCTTGGGAACAGGGGAGCGACCGGCCCGATGTGCTACTGCACAGGGTGATAGAAAGGTCGCTCTGGGAATTGCCTGAGAACGACCAGAGAACGTCCTGAAATCGACCAGGCGAGCAGACACATCAGTGAAGACGGGGGGAGCGCTGATGACTCAGCCGCCCAATCAGCCGCCGCAAGGCGGCTTCGGAGCACCACAGGATCCACAGCAGCCGCCGGCCCAGCCGCCGCAGCCTCCGGGCAGGCCACCGCAGACGCCGTCGGCCCCGCAGCCCGGATACGGCTACCCGCAGCAGCCGGGCCCGTACGGCCAGCCCCCTCAGGGCGGCCCCTACGGTCAGCCCCAGCAGCCGGGTCCCTACGGTCAGCCGCAGCAGCAGCCGGGACCCTACGGCCAGCCTCCGCAGCAGCAGCCCGGCCCGTACGGCGCGCAGCAGCCCGGCCCCTACGGGCAGCAGCCCCAGTACGGCTACCCGCAGCAGCAGCCCCCGTTCCCCGGTGGCCCCGCGGCCCCGGGCAGCGGCGGCAAGAACCCCTTCAAGGGCCGGACCGGGATCATCGTGGCCGCCGCGGTGGCCGTCGTCGTGATCGCCGGCGGTGTGGTGTGGGCGGTCGTGGGCGGCGGTGACGACAAGAAGAAGGACCCCGTCGCCGACAAGAGCCAGGACCCCAAGCCCACCGGCTCCGCGCCGGTCGACCCGGGTGACGGCTCCGGTGACGGACACGACGGCAAGGAGGACCTCAACGCGGGCCGCCAGGCCGGTGAGTCGAAGGTCCTCTGGTACAAGACGGCGCCCAAGGCCCCCGGTGACGGCGCGGACGCGCCCGGCATGTGGGTCACCGACACGCTCGCCGCGAAGGCGGTCTACAACGAGCTCGTCGCGTACAACATCGCGGACGGCAAGCCGAGTTGGCCGACGATCAAGCTTCCGCAGAAGATCTGCGGTGCCAGCGTGCAGAAGTCGGACGACGACAAGGTCGCCATCGCGTACATGAGCGGTGTCACCGACCGGGCCAAGTGCAACCAGGTCCAGCAGATCGACCTGAAGACCGGCAAGAAGGACTGGGAGAAGAAGATCCCCGAGGGGGACCTCTTCGACGGCACCGGCACCGGGGTCGAACTGACCTACGCGGGCAGCACGTTGATGGTCGGCCGCCAGATGTCCGGCCTCGGTCTGAGCGTCAGCGACGGCAAGCAGCTCTTCGAGAAGAAGAAGTACGGCGCGGCCTGCTTCCCCGGCGCGTTCGCCGGCGGCGAGCGCCTCCTTGCCGTCTCCTCCTGCGGTGCCTCCACGGACAAGGAGCACGACGAGATCCAGGAGCTGGACCCGGCGACGGGCAAGGCGAAGTGGACCAAGCCGTTCCCCAAGGGCTGGAAGGTCGCCCGCGCCTACTCCGTCGCGCCGGTCGTCCTCTACCTCACCAACGAGGACAAGAAGCAGTGGAACATCACCACGCTGAAGAACGGCAGCAGCGCGGTGCGTTCCGAGGTCTCGGTCGACGAGGACTTCGCCCCCGAGTGCGGCTGGGCCATCCTCGACCGTGACCTCCAGGGCTGCACGGGTGTCGCGTCCGACACCAACACGCTGTACCTGCCCACGAAGGCGACCAGCGGCAGTGCCAACGAGGTCGTCGCGATCAGCCTGGAGAGCGGCAAGGAGCTATGGCGCGTGAAGTCGCCGGTGGCGCAGAACATGCTGCCGCTGAAGACCTCGAGCGGCGCGGTGATCGCCTACGTCAACGCCTCGTACGACGCCGGAGGCCGGGTCGTGTCGATCGCGACGGCGGGCTCGCACACGCCGAAGACCCTGCTGCAGAACCCGGCGGGAACCGCGCAGATCGAGAACGGCTTCTACTCCAAGGCGATCGACTACGTCGACGGGCGCTTCTACATCTCCACGACGCGCCTGTCCGGCACCGCCAAGGGCGAGGAGAAACTGATGCTGGCGTACGGCAAGTGACCGCCGCAGCCCCAGTGACCGCCCACCGCACCGCCGCCCGCTCCTTCTCCCCGTCACCCGAGGTACAGACGTCATGACGCAGCCGCCCCAGCCGCCCAACGAGCCGCCGCAGGGCCCGCCGCCGGTGGGCTTCGGCAAGCCGCAGGACCCCTCGCCCGGAGGCTTCGGCGCCCCGCAGGCCCCCCCGCCCGGAGGGTTCGGCGCGCCCACGCCGCCGCCGCCGCCCGCGCAGCAGCCCGGTTACGGCTACCCGCAGGCGCCCCAGACGCCGCCCCCGGCGCAGCCGCCCACGCCGCCGCAGGGCCAGCCCGGGGGCTACGGCCACCCGCAGCCGCCGGCCCCCAACTACGGCTACCCGCAGGCCCCCCAGGGTCAGCCGCCGACGCCCCCGCAGGGCTACGGCTACCCGGGCCAGCAGCCGCCGCAGTACGGCGCCTACCCGCCGCCGGTCACCACGCCCATGCAGGCGGCGGGCGGCGGCGCCGGCAAGAAGATCAGCTCCCAGATGATGATCATCATCGGCGCTGTCGTCGCGGTCGCCCTGATCATCGGCGGCGGCGTCTGGTACTCGGCGTCGTCCGGTGACGACACGACCGACGCCAGCACCGCGGGCCCGACCGGTGGCACCGGCGGCGAGGACGGCGGCGAGAACAAGGGCGGCTCAGGCGGCACCACCACCGGTGGCGCGAGCAAGGAGAAGGTCCCGGGGAACACCGCCGCCCACGTCGCCTTCCAGCTGCCCGCACCCAAGGTCGCCAAGAACAATGTGGACAGCGTCACCGGGTCCTGGTTGACCGACAAGACGTATGCCAAGGCAGGTGTGAACGAGATCCTCGGTTACGACCCCGATACAGGCAAGAAGATCTGGACGCTGCCCTTGTCCGGCCAGACCTGTGGTGCAACTGCCGATGTCACGGAGGACGGCTTCGCTGCTGTGGTCAGCGAGGATGCCAAGCGCCCTACTGATGGCAGCCATCAGACATGCTCGCAGATCACGCTGTTCGACGTGAATACCGGTGAGAAGGCATGGACGAAGAGCATCGGCACAGGGAGCGAGGCGGTGACGTTCGAAGAACTGTCCTTCTCCGGCAACACGTTGGCGGCGGGTGGCGGTCTGCGTGGGGGCGCGGCGTTCGACGTCAAGACCGGCAAGGTTCTCTGGCAGCCGTCGCCTGGCAACTGTGAAGACGTTGGTTACCGAGGTGGCGAGCAGCTGGTCGCGGTTCGTAAATGCGGTGACTACGACAGCCAGAAGTACGAGGTCCAGGTCCTGGACCCGAAGTCCGGTCGCCCACAGTGGTCGTACAAGCTAGCCGCCGGCATCACCAACGCGAAGGTTCTGTCCACCAATCCGGTCGTCTTCGGTGTGGGGACGGGCGACAATGCCGCGGGCACCATCACTGACATCTTCTCGCTCGACGCCAAAGGAAAGCTCACCACCAAGATCGCCATCGACGACGAGAAATACGACTTCGACTGTGAGGTCGGCATGACCGAGGGCTGCTCGAAGATCGTTGTCGGCAATGGCCGCGTCTACTTGGCGACCCGCCAGCACGATGACGGCGGTGAGGTCGGCATGACGAATGAGATGGTCTCGTTCGACCTGACGACAGGACGGTCCACAAGCGATCGGGCCGACGCCGGTGAGTATGAGATCTTCCCGTTGCGTATGGATGGCGGCAACGTCCTTGCCTACAAGGACGGCCCGTACGACAAGGGCAGCCAGGTCGTCACCATCGACCCCAAGTCGATGAAGCAGACACCGCTGGTGGTGCTTCCGGCGACCGAGTCGGTCATGAACGTGGTCTCCAGCATGACGCCCGGTACCTCCGGCTCGGAGCTGCTCTACTCCAACGGTCGTCTGTGCTTCGGTAAGTCTCTGATCAGCAAGCCCTACTCGCCGGACGAGAAGGAATACACGGCAGTGACTTTCGTAGCGAAGTGACGCGCTGACACGCGACATCTGACAGGATGATGTTGTCGAACAGTAGAACGATAGAGGGGGAAGAGCCTTGAGGCTTGGGCGCATGACGGCAGTGGTGGCTGGTGCAACCGCCTTGTGGATGGCGGCCGCAGGGCCCGCGTCAGCCGAGACGGCGTGGGCAACCGCCACCGTGGGAGGGGCAAAGGCCGTTCTCCAGGTGGATTTCACCAAGCTGACGCGCGGTGACATGACACTGCACACCTATGACACCGCGGCAGACGGGGCCCACGCCATAGCGCGGATCAAGGCTATCAACGTCAACGGTGGCGCGATCATTGGTGCCTGGCACACGGCGTCGGGCGACGGCGCCGAGGACGTGTACAGCACGTACGCGAGCGACAGCGCGGGCATCAAGTACGTTCAGGTAGAGGTGTGCCGAGTGGACAACACGACGGTAGAGGACTGCCAGTGGTCCCAGGAGTCGATCAACCCCTACTGGTAAGGCTCCGTGCCTTCGGCGACGGCCCCGCACCCTCACAGGGTGCGGGGCCGTCGGCATATGCGCCGCCCGCCGGGAGATTCCGGCATTCCGGGTCACTTCTCATCAGTAGGGGAAGCGCAACGCCGAACGAGCGTGTAGCTTCCGGGAGATGGAGGAGGTCGGGGAGTCGGGGGGCTTTCCGCACCAAGGGGGTTCTGGGGGTCCCACGGGATCCCACGGGATGTGGGGGATGGCTCTATGGGTGTGCGGCTCATGGTGGTCGACGACCATCGACTGCTCGCCGAGGCGCTCGCCTCGGCTCTCAAGCTGCGCGGGCACCGGGTGCTCGCGGCGGCCGCGCCTGCCGCGGGAGCGGCCGAGCTGGTGATATCGAGGGCGCCCGAGGTCTGCCTCATCGGTACGGCGACGCCCGCGGAGCCGGGCATCTTCGATCCGATCGTGCGCATCAAGCGGGAGCGCCCGCAGGTGGCGGTGGTCGTCCTCGGGCCCGTGCCGTCACCGCGCGGGATCGCGGCGGC
This sequence comes from Streptomyces sp. NPDC055140, assembly GCF_053607285.1. NCBI lineage: Bacteria > Bacillati > Actinomycetota > Actinomycetes > Kitasatosporales > Streptomycetaceae > Streptomyces > Streptomyces sp. NPDC055140. The sequence goes on from NZ_JBSGTG010000015.1 coordinate 101,092, forward strand.
GTTCGCGGCCGGCGCCTCCGGCTACGTACGGCACGACGAGCGGATCGAGGGGGTCGAACGTGCCCTGATGAAGGCGCGGGCGGGAGAGGCGGCCGTGGCGCCGCAGCTGCTGCAAGGGGCCTTCAGCGAGCTGCTCAATCCGGCCGCGCAGCCCGACGACGAGGGGCAGCGGCTCCTGCAGATGCTGACACCGCGCGAGGTCGAGGTCCTGGTGCGGGTCGCGGACGGCGAGGACACCCGGCTGATCGCGGCCGGCATGGGCATCGCCCCGAGCACGGCCCGTACGCATGTGCAGCGGGTCCTGATGAAGCTGGGGGTCGGCTCGCGGCTGGAGGCGGCGGCGCTGGCCGCGCGCACGGGGCTCCTCGACCGGGCGGGGCCGGTGCAGGTGCCGGTGACGGACCACCCGGACATGCCACAGGGGCCGGAGTCACCTGTGTGGTGAACTCCGGCCCCTGGCACGCTGGTTACTCGGCGGCGTCGGGCGTCGGCGGGGCCGTCGGCCGCAGCTTCAGCCACACCAGGAAGAACAGCCCGAGGGCGAGCATGCCGAGGCCCGTCCACAGGTTGATGTTGATGTTCTCGGCCTTCTTCAGGTCCGCGTCGGACGCCGTGATGCCGGCGATCGTGACGATGACCCCGTAGACCGCGAACAGTCCGCCGATGATGCGCCGGATGTCGAAGAGCCGCGCCGCGGTCGCGGACTTGCGCTCCAACTCGGTGACTTCGTTCCGGAGTTCAGACATGGTTGATCGCGCCTCCGATCAGAGGGAGAAGGGGACGTAGCACAGTGCGGCGAGGGCGATCGCGCCCCAGCCGAGCAGCGCGGGCTTGCGGTACCAGGCGTCGTCGCCCTCGGCGGGCGGCTCCTCCAGGCCGGGCGCTGTCGTCCCGTACACGAGGCCCGCGAGCTCGGCCTCCGGCTTGGGCGCGGTGAACAGGGTGACGACGACCATGACCACCGCACCGGCGACGAAGCCGACGATCGCGGACACGAAGTTGGCGCCCTGGTCGGTCGGGATGTCGATGACGCCCTGCTTGTAGATCCAGAAGTAGTTGACCATCGCGGCGGTGGTGCCCGCGAGCAGGCCCCACACGCCGGACTTCACCGAGGCGCGCTTCCAGAACATGCCGATGATGAAGACGACGAACATCGGGACGTTGAAGAACGAGAACAGCGTCTGGAGGTAGCCCATGATGTTCGAGAACGACGAGGCGATGAACGCCGTGCCGATCGACGCGAGAACACCGACGGCCGTGATGAGGCGGCCGAACTTCAGGTAGTACGCGTCGGGCTTGCCGGTCTTCACGTACTTGGCCCAGATGTCGTACGTGAACACGGTGTTGAAGGACGACACGTTCGCCGCCATGCCCGCCATGAAGGCGGCGAGCAGACCGGTCACCGCGATGCCGAGCACGCCGTTGGGCAGCAGCTCCTGCATCAGGTAGGGGATCGCGTCGTTGTACGTCAGGCCCGAGCCGGCCATGCCGATCTTCGGGACGAGGACGGCGGCGACCATGCCCGGGATCATCACCAGGAAGACGATGAAGATCTTCGGGAACGCGGCGATGAGCGGGGTGCGCTGGGCGGCGGAGAGGTTCTTCGCGGACAGGGCACGCTGCACCTCGGCGAAGTTCGTCGTCCAGTAGCCGAAGGAGAGCACGAAGCCCAGGCCGAGGATGATCGTCAGCCAGTTCGCGCCGAGCGGGTTGGCCTCACCGATGCCCGTACCGCCCCAGGCGGAGAGGAAGTTGTCGCCGTGCGCGCTCTTCAGGGAGTCGGTCATGCCGCCCCATCCGCCGACCCGCTTGAGGCCGATGATGCAGAGGGGGATGAGCGCGGCGAGGATCACGAAGAACTGGAGGACCTCGTTGTAGATCGCCGAGGAGAGTCCGCCGATGGTGATGTACGCGAGCACGAACAGACCGGCGACGACGATCGCCAGCCACTGCGGCCAGCCGAGCAGCGCCTCCACGACGATCGACAGGGCGTACAGGTTCACGCCCGCGATCAGGATCGCCGCGAAGGCGAAGAGTATGGAGCTCAGCAGGTGCGCGCTCTTGTCGAACCGCTGGAGCAGGTACTCGGGGACCGAGCGCACCTTGGACCGGTAGTAGAAGGGCATCATCACGAGGCCCAGGAAGACCATCGCCGGGATGGCGCCGATCCAGTACCAGTGGACGACCGAGACGCCGTACTGCGCGCCGGTCGCCGCCATCCCGAGGATCTCGGTGGCGCCGAGGTTGGCCGCGACGAACGCCAGACCGGTCACCCAGGCGGGCAGGGAGCGGCCCGAGAGGAAGAAGTCGAGGCTGGTCTTCACGGAGCGCCGGGCGGCGAACCCGATGCCGAGGACCACGGCGAAGTAGATCGCCAGGATCGCGTAGTCGAGGCCGTTGGTGGGCAGCCGGAGCCCCGCGGCCAGGGTTTGTGTGGGGGACAGCATGGAGAACTCGCTTCGTTGCGCGAACTGATCAGACCGGAACCTACGCTTCTATGTTCAATAAATGAACACTTCTGCTGAGGTTCTTTGTTTGATTGTGATGCGAGTGACACGCCATACACCGGAGGATGCGTCCGCGGCCTTGACCATCTCGTTGAACCATGCTTTGTTATGTTTGATTATGTTGAGTTGATGCGAATGAGGAGCATCGGACGTGAAGAAGACGTCGACCCGGCTCGCCGACGGTCGCGAGCTCATCTACTACGACTCGCGTGACGACGTCGTGCGGGATGCGGTGGACCGGCGTCCGCTGGACCCCGTCGCCTCCTCCTCGCAGATCCGCCGCGACCCCCTCCTCGGGGACAGCGTCGCCATCGCCTCGCACCGTCAGGGCCGCACCTACCACCCGCCGGCCGACGAGTGCCCCCTGTGCCCGTCCGAGGGTGACCGGCTCAGCGAGATCCCCGACTCCTCGTACGACGTGGCGGTCTTCGAGAACCGCTTCCCCTCGCTCGCCGGGGACGCCGGGCGCTGCGAGGTCGTCTGCTTCACCTCCAACCACACGTCGTCCTTCGCCGACCTCACCGAGGAACAGGCCGGGCTCGTCCTGGAGGCCTGGACCGACCGCACCGCCGAGCTGTCCCACCTGGACTCCGTGGAGCAGGTGTTCTGCTTCGAGAACCGCGGCGCCGAGATCGGCGTCACCCTCGGCCACCCGCACGGCCAGATCTACGGCTACCCGTTCACCACCCCGCGCACCGCCCTCATGCTGCGCTCGCTCGCCGAGCACAAGGAGCAGACCGGCGGCCGCAACCTCTTCGACGACGTACTCGCCGAGGAGCGCACCGGCGAGCGGGTCGTCCTCGAGGGCGACCACTGGGTGGCCTTCGTCCCGTACGCGGCCCACTGGCCCTACGAGGTGCACCTCTACCCCAAGCGCCGCGTGCCCGACCTGCTCGCCCTCGACGACGGCGCGCGCACAGAGTTCCCCCAGGTTTATCTGGAACTCTTGAGGCGCTTCGACCGGCTCTTCGGAACGGGGGAGTCCCCGACGCCGTACATCGCCGCCTGGCACCAGGCGCCGTTCGGCACCCTGGACGACTTCTCCGGCGTCCAGCGGGACGACTTCGCGCTTCACCTCGAGCTTTTCACTATCCGCCGCACTTCCGGCAAGCTGAAGTTTCTCGCGGGTTCCGAATCCGGCATGAGCGTGTTCATCAACGACGTGCCGCCGGAGACCGCGGCCGAGAGACTGCGAGAGGTAGCGAGTACATGAGCGGGAAGTACCTGGTCACCGGTGGTGCGGGATATGTGGGCAGCGTGGTCGCGCAGCACCTGGTCGAGGCGGGGCACGACGTCACCGTCCTCGACAACCTCTCGACCGGCTTCCGTGAGGGCGTACCCGCCGGGGTGACGTTCATCGAGGGCGACATCCGTGACGCCGCCAAGTGGCTCGACCCGTCCTTCGACGCCGTCCTGCACTTCGCCGCGTTCTCCCAGGTCGGCGAGTCCGTCGTGAAGCCCGAGAAGTACTGGGACAACAACGTCGGCGGCACCATGGCGCTGCTCGCCGCGATGCGCTCGGCGGACGTCCGCAAACTCGTCTTCTCCTCCACCGCGGCGACGTACGGGGAGCCCGTCAGCACCCCCATCACCGAGGCCGACCCCACCGCCCCCACCTCTCCCTACGGCGCCTCCAAGCTCGCCGTCGACCACATGATCACCGGGGAGGCGGCCGCGCACGGCCTGGCCGCCGTGTCGCTGCGCTACTTCAACGTGGCGGGCGCCTACGGCAACTGCGGCGAGCGCCACGACCCCGAGTCGCACCTCATCCCGCTCGTCCTCCAGGTCGCCCAGGGCCGGCGCGACGCGATCTCCGTCTACGGCGACGACTACCCGACGCCCGACGGCACGTGCGTGCGCGACTACATCCACGTCGCCGACCTCGCCGAGGCCCACCTGCTCGCCCTGGACGCCGCCCGCCCCGCCGAGCACCTCATCTGCAACCTCGGCAACGGCAACGGCTTCTCCGTGCGCGAGGTCATCGAGACCGTCCGCCAGGTGACCGGCCACCCGATCCCCGAGGTCACCGCCCCGCGCCGAGGCGGCGACCCCGCCGTCCTCGTCGCCTCTGCCGCCACCGCGCGCGAGCGCCTCGGCTGGAACCCGTCCCGCGCGGACCTCGCGGGAATCGTCGCCGACGCCTGGGCCTTCGCCCAGGCACGCCAGGAGGGGTAAGTCATGTCCGTCGCCTCGCAGTTCAGCGATCTGTACGGATACGAGCCCGAGGGGGTCTGGGCCGCGCCCGGACGCGTGAACCTCATCGGCGAGTACACCGACTTCAACGAGGGCTTCGTGATGCCGCTCGCGCTGCCGCACACCGCGGTGGCCGCCGTCGCGCGCCGCACCGACGGCGTCCTGCGGCTGCACTCCGCGGACATCGACGCGCCGATCGCCGAACTGCGGGCCGACGAACTGACCCCGCTCTCCGAGTTCGGGCAGGGCGGCTGGGCCGCGTACCTGGCGGGCGTCGTATGGGCGCTGCGCGAGGCCGGGCACACCGTCACCGGCGCCGACATCCACCTCGCGTCGACCGTGCCGACCGGCGCGGGCCTGTCCTCGTCGGCCGCACTCGAGGTCGTCACGGCGCTCGCGCTCAACGACCTGTTCGAACTGGGGCTCACCGGGCCCGAGCTGGCGCGGATCGCGCAGCGTGCGGAGAACGACTTCGTGCGCGTGCCCTGCGGGATCATGGACCAGATGGCGTCGGCGTGCGCCACCGAGGGGCACGCCCTGCACCTGGACTGCCGCGACCTGTCCGTCCGCCAGGTCCCCTTCGACCTGGCCGCCCACGGCCTCCAGCTCCTCGTGGTCGACACGCGCGTCAAGCACGAGCTCGGCGACGGCGCGTACGCGGAGCGCCGCGCGGGCTGCGAAGAGGGCGCCCGCGCGCTCGGCGTCTCCCACCTGCGCGACGTGTCGTACGCCGAACTGCCCGAAGCGCTCGCCAAGTTGGCGGACCTCACCGACGAGCGGGTCGTGCGCTACGTCCGCCACATCGTCTGCGACGACCACCGCGTCGAGCGGGTCATCGAGCTCCTGGACGCAGGCGACGTACGGGCGATCGGCCCGGTCCTCACCGAGGGCCACGTCTCGCTCCGCGACGACCTGCGCATTTCCTGCGCCGAGCTGGACCTGGTCGTCGACACCGCGAACGCGGCGGGCGCGCTCGGCGCCCGGATGACAGGCGGCGGCTTCGGCGGCTCGGCGATCGTCCTGGTGGAGGAGCCGGACGCGGACGCGGTGACGAAGTCGATCGCAGAGGCGTTCGCCGCGGCGGGCTGCACGGTGCCACGAGTCTTCCCGGCGGTCCCGTCAGCAGGAGCCCGCAAACTCACCCCAGCCGCTTCGTAAGCGTGAACTCCCTGACCCCCGGCGGACGGCCGGGGATCAGCCGAGCCGCTTGGTGAGCGTGAACTCCTTGATTCCCGGCGGGTAGTCGGGGATCACGCAGACGAGTTCGTAGCCGTGCTGGCGGTAGAAGCCGGGCGCCTGGAAGTCCCAGGTCTCCACGCGGGCGCCGCGGCAGGCGCGGTCCTCGTGGGCGATGCGTTCCGCCTCTGTGAGGAGGCGGGAGCCCAGGCCCTTCGTGCGGTGGCGGTCGTCGACCCAGAGCAGGTTCACATGGAGCCAGGTCGCCCAGGTGTGTCCGTCCAGGCCGCCGGCGATCTCGCCGCTCTCGTCCAACGCCCAGACCTGGAGCGGAACTTCGCGGTCCTCGGGTGTTCCGCGCAGCGACCTGAGCTCCGCCGACGCCGCGGTATTCGCCTCACGCAGCCGGAAGTGAAGAAGATCGCGCCGCTGTTTGTCGACTTCTGTCTCAATACGAAACATACGCCTCACCATAAACGCGCAGGCCAATCAGTTCTGCAAATTGCCTTCCGCTCCTGGCCCGCGGCCCTACTCTGAGGGGCAGCACCGGTGGGGGCCGGTGCTGATCAGGGGGCGAGACAGCCGGGTACGACGCCTGGAGCGGGGGTAGCGGTACCAGCACGGCGGCGGCCGTGCGACCGCGATGACCTGCCTCTTCGGGCGCCGTACCCGTGCCGGACAGCCTCCCGGCGCCGGGGAATCCCCTGCTCCGCGAGGAGCTTGGGGGAGGGGGTTATACACGTGGTTCGCATCCGAGTCCTGGTCGTCGACGACCACCGCATCTTCGCCGAGTCGCTCGCCGCGGCTCTCGCGGCCGAGCCCGACGTGGACGTGTCCGCGGCCGGCAGCGGCCCCGCCGCACTGCGCTGCATGGACCGCGCGGCGGCGGAAGGGCGCCGTTTCGACGTCCTCCTCGTGGACGCCGACCTGGGGGCGGCCCTGCACGGCCCGCGCCCGGCGACGGTCGTGCCCGACGCGGCGCCCGGCCAGGACGGCCTGGTCGACGGCATCTCCCTGGTGGCGGGCGTCCGTTCGGGCCAGCCCACCGTCCGGACGGTGGTCCTCGCCGAGAAGGACGACCCCCGCCGCGCGGCCCTCGCGCTCCAGGCGGGCGCCTCCGGCTGGGTCGCCAAGGACTGCTCGCTCTCACGGCTGCTCACGGTCATCCGGGGCGTCCTGCGCGACGAGACGCATCTGCCGCCCGCCCTGCTCACGAGCGTCCTGCGGGAGCTGACCGCGGCCCGCAAGCACCGCACCGATTCGGAGCGCCTGGTGGAGTCCCTGACGCCGCGTGAGCGCGAGGTGCTGCGCTGCATGGTCGCGGGCCTCGGCCGCAAGGCGGTCGCCGAGCGCCTCTTCCTGTCCCCGCACACGGTCCGTACGCACATGCAGAACGTGCTGGGCAAGCTCGGGGTGCACTCCACGCTCGCGGCGGTGGCTCTGGCGCGCAGGGCCGGGGTCGGGCCCGCGGACCTGGAAGCGGCGTCGTAGGAACGGGGCCCGTACGACCGGGGCCCTAGCCGGGGATGTTGTCGAACGGCGCGGTCAACTGCCGTAGCAGGCCCGCTAGTTCACCGCGCTGGGTGCGGGACAGCTCCGCGAGGATCGCCCGCTCCTGCGCGAGGAGGCCGGCGAGTGCCTGGTCGGCGCGGTCCTGCCCCTCGGTGGTCAGCCGGACGAGGACGCCCCGCCGGTCACTCGGGTCGGGGAGGCGCTCGACGAGACCCTTCTTGGCGAGCCGGTCGATACGGTTCGTCATCGTGCCGGAGGTGACGAGGGTCTGGGTGAGGAGCTGTCCGGGGGAGAGCTGGTAGGGGGCGCCGGCCCGCCGCAGGGACGTCAGTACGTCGAACTCCCACGGCTCCAACTGGTGCTCGGCGAACGCCAGGCGCCGGGCCCGGTCGAGATGACGCGCCAGCCTGCTGACCCGACTGAGCACCTCGAGGGGCTCCACGTCGAGGTCAGGGCGCTCTCGACGCCACGCTGCGACCAGCCGGTCGACCTCGTCCTCCATGACGATCAGTCTAGTGGGTCCCTCGACATGAAGTCTCTTGAATTCAACTATCTTGACATCGAGATAAATTCGGGAGGATCCTGGCCGTCATGAGCGCACCCACCTGGGACCCCCAGCAGTATCTGCGGCACGCGGACCACCGCACACGCCCTTTCGCCGATCTCCTCGCCCGCGTCCAGGGCGACCCGGCGAGGATCGCCGACCTCGGCTGCGGCGCCGGCAACGTCACCGCCCTGCTCGCCGAGCGCTGGCCGAAGGCCAGGATCACCGGCTACGACAACTCCCCGCAGATGCTGCAGAAGGCCGCCGCCCACGCTACCGATCTGCTCGACTTCGCCGCCGCCGACGCGGCCACCTGGACCCCCGGCGAGCCCTTCGACCTGATCGTCTCCAACGCCCTGCTCCAGTGGGTCCCCGGCCACACCGGCCGCTTCCCCGACTGGCTCGCCGGCCTCACCCCCGGCGGCACGTTCGCCTTCCAGGTCCCCGGCAACTTCGACGCCCCCAGCCACGTCCTGATGCGTGAACTCGCACAGTCGGCGCGGTGGCGGGACCGGCTCGGTGACACACTGCGCCACGCGGACGCCGTCCGCACCCCGGAGCAGTACCTGAACGAGCTCACCGGGCTCGGCTGCTACGCGGACGTCTGGGAGACGACGTATCTGCATCTCCTCCAGGGCGAGGACCCCGTCCTCGACTGGGTCAAGGGCACGGGCCTGCGCCCCGTCCTGACCGCCCTCGCGGACGACCCGGGGGCCACCGACGCATTCCTGACCGACTACCGCGCCCTGCTCCGCACCGCCTACCCCGCGGCACCCCACGGCACGGTCTTCCCCTTCCGCCGCCTCTTCGCGGTGGCCCGCAAGCCGGCCGACGCCTGATGCTCCGGGCCCTGGACCACGTACAGCTCGCCGCCCCCGCGGGATCGGAGGACGTGCTGCGCCGGTTCTACGGGGACGCGCTCGGCATGACGCAGACGCCGAAGCCCCCGGCGCTCGCGGCGCGCGGGGGCTGCTGGTTCGAAGCGGGCCAGGTGCGGCTGCACCTGGGAATCGAGCGGGACTTCCGGCCGGCCCGCAAGGCCCACCCGGGGCTACGGGTCACGGGGATCGAGGCGTACGCGGCGCGGCTCGCGGCGCACGGTGTGCGGATCACCTGGGACGGGGACCTGCCGGGCCACCGCCGGTTCTACGCCGACGACCCGGTGGGCAACCGGCTCGAATTCCTCGAACCGGTCACCCCCGGCCCGTCCTAGCTCTTGCGCCGCCCGATCAGATGCGGGTTCGCCTCCATGCCGTCCAGGCCGTGCCACGCCAGATTGACCAGGTGCGCGGCGACCTCGGCCTTCTCCGGCTTACGGGCGTCCAGCCACCACTGTCCGGTCAGGGCGACCATGCCGACCAGCGCCTGCGCGTACAGCGGCGCCAGCTTCGGGTCGAAACCGCGGTTCTTGAACTCGCGGCCCAGGATGTCCTCGACCTGCGTCGCGATGTCGGAGATCAGCGAGGCGAACGAGCCCGTGGACTGCGGGATGGGGGAGTCGCGGACCAGGATGCGGAAGCCGTCCGTGTACTCCTCGATGTAGTCGAGGAGCGCGAAGGCGGCCTGCTCGCACAGTTCGCGCGGATGCCCGGCCGTCAGCGAGCCGGTCACCATGTCGAGGAGCTGACGCATCTCACGGTCCACGACAACCGCGTACAGGCCCTCCTTGCCGCCGAAGTGCTCGTACACCACCGGCTTGGAGACCCCGGCCTTCGCCGCGATCTCCTCCACCGACGTGCCCTCGAAGCCCTTCGCGGCGAAGAGGGTGCGACCGATCTCGAGCAGTTGCTGGCGGCGTTCCGCACCGGTCATCCGGGTGCGGCGCGCGCGCCGGGGCTTGTCGTTGCCGGCTGGGCTCGCAGTGTTCGGATCGGTCGCCACGTGTTCCATCATGCCGCGTCAGCGGCCTGCGGCTTGCGGCGGGAGTCGATCCGCTCCTTCGACGGCCAGCGCACGTCATGCGCCCAGCCCAGCTGCTCGAACCAGCGGATCAGCCGTGCGGACGAGTCCACCTGGCCGCGCATGACACCGTGTCGCGCCGACGTCGGGTCCGCGTGGTGCAGGTTGTGCCACGACTCGCCGCACGACAGGACCGCCAGCCACCACACGTTGCCGGACTTGTCACGCGACTTGAACGGGCGCTTGCCCACCGCGTGACAGATCGAGTTGATCGACCACGTGACGTGGTGCAGCAGCGCCACCCGCACCAGCGAGCCCCAGAAGAACCCGGTGAACGCGCCCCACCACGACATCGTCGCAAGGCCGCCGATCAGCGCCGGCAGAGCCAGCGAGAGCATCGTCCAGAAAATGAACTGACGCGAGATCGCCCTTATGGCGGGATCGTTCACCAGATCGGGTGCGTACTTCTCCTGCGGCGTCTGCTCCTCATCGAACATCCAGCCGATATGCGCCCACCACAAGCCCTTCATCAGCGCGGGCAGCGTCTCGCCGAAACGCCACGGCGAGTGCGGGTCACCCTCCGCGTCGGAGAACTTGTGGTGCTTGCGGTGATCCGCCACCCAGCGGACGAGAGGACCCTCGACCGCCATCGAGCCGGCGACGGCCAGCGCGATCCGCAGCGGCCGCTTCGCCTTGAAGGAACCGTGCGTGAAATACCGGTGGAAGCCGATCGTGATGCCGTGGCAGCCCAGGTAGTAGAAGAACACCATGAGGCCGAGGTCGAGCCAGCTCACGCCCCAGCCCCAGGCCAGCGGCACCGCCGCGACCAGCGCCAGGAACGGGACGGTGATGAAGAGCAGCAGCGCGAGCTGCTCCAGCGAACGCTTCTGCTCACCGCCGAGCGTGGCGGAGGGCAGCGGAGCGCCGGTCGAGTCACTCGACGACGCCTCCGGGGCGTCATCGATCAGATCGGGGCTTGGTGTCATGGGGCGTCCCCTGTGGGGTCGAGGGTCGAGAACGGGGATGTGGTGCCGGGGAGTGGTACGGAGGACTTCTACTACGCGTCCGTAACCTACGGCGTCGTAAGTATGGCAGCGCGCAGGCCAGCGGCAAGAGGCCCGGAAACGGCCCGACCGGGCGGACACCTATCCTTGGAAACGGTCGGACAGCGCGGTCCGCTCTGTATCTCCACCCGGGACTCATACCCGGATCCCGGGTTTTCCTCCCAGACGTGCTTCAACACTGCAAGGAGCCGCACCTGTGAGCAGTGCCGACGACCAGAGCCGTGAGGCCACTTCCAGCGCCGAGCTGCGCGCCGACATCCGCCGACTCGGCGACCTCCTCGGCGAGACGCTCGTACGCCAGGAGGGCCCCGAGCTCCTCGAACTGGTCGAGAAGGTCCGCCGCCTCACGCGGGAGGACGGCGAGGCCGCCGCCCGCCTGCTCGGCGAGACGGAACTGGAGACCGCGGCCAAGCTGGTCCGCGCCTTCTCGACGTACTTCCATCTGGCGAACGTGACCGAGCAGGTGCACCGCGGCCGCGAGCTGCGCGCCCGCCGCGCCGCCGAGGGCAGCCTCCTCGCCCGCACCGCCGACCGCCTCAAGGACGCCGACGCCGACCACCTGCGCCAAACGGTCCGGCACCTGAACGTACGGCCGGTGTTCACCGCCCACCCGACCGAGGCCGCCCGGCGCTCCGTCCTCAACAAGCTGCGCCGCGTCGCCGAGCTCCTCGAGACCCCCGTCATCGAGGCCGACCGCCGCCGCTACGACACCCGCCTCGCCGAGAACATCGACCTGGTGTGGCAGACCGACGAACTGCGCGTCGTGCGGCCCGAGCCCACCGACGAGGCGCGCAACGCGATCTACTACCTCGACGAGCTGCACGCCGGCGCCGTCGGTGACGTCCTCGAGGACCTCACCGCCGAGCTGGAGCGCGTCGGCGTCACCCTGCCCGCCGCCACCCGCCCCCTCACCTTCGGCACCTGGATCGGCGGCGACCGCGACGGCAACCCGAACGTCACCCCCGCCGTCACCTGGGACGTCCTGATCCTCCAGCACGAGCACGGCATCAACGACGCCCTGGAGCTCATCGACGAGCTGCGCGGCTTCCTGTCGAACTCGATCCGCTACACCGGCGCCACCGAGGAACTCATCGCCTCCCTCCAGAACGACCTGGAGCGTCTCCCGGAGATCAGCCCCCGCTACAAGCGGCTCAACTCCGAGGAGCCCTACCGGCTCAAGGCCACCTGCATCCGGCAGAAGCTGGAGAACACCAAGGAGCGCCTCGCCAGGGGCACCGCGCACGTGGACGGCCGCGACTACCTCGGCACCGGTGAACTCCTCCAGGACCTCACGCTCATCCAGACGTCCCTGCGCGAGCACCGCGGCGCCCTGTTCGCCGACGGCCGGATGAACCGCACCATCCGCACGCTCGCCGCGTTCGGCCTCCAGCTCGCCACCATGGACGTACGCGAGCACGCCGACGCCCACCACCACGCCCTCGGCCAGCTCTTCGACCGGCTCGGCGAGGAGTCCTGGCGCTACGCCGACATGCCCCGCGAGTACCGCCAGAAGCTCCTCGCCAAGGAACTCAGGTCCCGCAGGCCCCTCGCCCCCTCGCCCGCACCCCTCGACGCCGCCGGCGAGAAGACCCTCGGCGTCTTCCACACCGTCAAGCGCGCCCTCGACGTCTTCGGACCCGAGGTCATCGAGTCGTACATCATCTCGATGTGCCAGGGCGCCGACGACGTGTTCGCCGCCGCCGTCCTCGCCCGCGAGGCCGGACTCGTCGACCTGCACGGCGGCTGGGCCAAGATCGGCATCGTGCCGCTCCTGGAGACCACCGACGAGCTGCGCGCCGCCGACGTCATCCTCGACGAGATGCTCGCCGACCCGTCCTACCGGCGCCTCGTCGCCCTGCGCGGCGACGTCCAGGAAGTCATGCTCGGCTACTCGGACTCCTCCAAGTTCGGCGGCATCACCACCTCCCAGTGGGAGATCCACCGCGCCCAGCGCCGGCTGCGCGACGTCGCCCACCGCTACGGCGTGCGCCTGCGCCTCTTCCACGGCCGCGGCGGCACCGTCGGCCGCGGCGGCGGCCCCTCGCACGACGCGATCCTCGCCCAGCCGTGGGGCACCCTCGAGGGCGAGATCAAGGTGACCGAGCAGGGCGAGGTCATCTCCGACAAGTACCTCGTGCCGTCCCTGGCCCGCGAGAACCTCGAACTGACCGTGGCCGCCACCCTCCAGGCATCCGCGCTGCACACCGCGCCCCGCCAGTCCGACGAGGCTCTCGCCCGCTGGGACGCGGCCATGGACGTCGTCTCCGACGCCGCGCACGCCGCGTACCGCAAGCTGGTCGAGGACCCGGACCTGCCGACGTACTTCCTCGCCTCCACGCCGGTCGACCAGCTCGCCGATCTGCACCTCGGCTCCCGGCCCTCCCGCCGCCCCGGCTCGGGCGTCTCGCTCGACGGCCTGCGCGCCATCCCCTGGGTGTTCGGCTGGACCCAGTCGCGGCAGATCGTGCCCGGCTGGTTCGGCGTCGGCTCCGGACTCAAGGCGCTGCGCGAGGCCGGTCTCGGCACCGTGCTCGACGAGATGAGCGAGCAGTGGCACTTCTTCCGCAACTTCCTGTCGAACGTCGAGATGACACTCGCCAAGACGGACCTGCGGATCGCCCGGCACTACGTCGACACGCTCGTCCCCGACGAGCTCAAGCACGTCTTCGCCGACATCGAGGCGGAGCACGAGCTGACCGTACGAGAGGTGCTCCGCATCACCGGCGGCCAGGAACTCCTGGACACACAGCCGGTGCTCCAGCAGACCTTCTCGATCCGCGACGCCTACCTGGACCCGATCTCGTACCTCCAGGTGGCCCTGCTCAAGCGCCAGCGTGACGACGCGGCCGCCGGCGCCGAGCCGGACCCGCTGCTCGGGCGGGCGCTCCTGCTCACCGTGAACGGAGTGGCGGCGGGCCTGCGCAACACGGGCTGATCACTCCGACCGGCCGATGGACGACGGCAGTTCACCAGGTGAGCGTCGCGAACGCGACACTCAGCAACGCGACCCCGGTGGCTGCCGTCACCCATGCCCAGCGCGTCAGACGCAGCCCGCCCGCGATCACCACGGCGGCCAGCAGCAGCGCACCGCCCAGCGGGACCCACGCGTGGAAGAACCCCGCAGCCCCCGTGCGCACCACCTCGCCCGTGCCGGGCTTCACCACCACCGGGATGCGCGCGCCCTTCTTCTCCGCGATCGACCGGTCGATGACGACACGGTCGCGGGGCTGCGAACCCGGCGACAGGGGCGCGTAAGGGCCGGTGCACACGTCGTCGGTGCACCGGGTCACCGTCATCGTGCCGCGCTCACGGCCCTTGGTGAGCATCACGTGCTGCGCCGACGCCCAGGACGCCCGGACGCCCGCGATCAGGATCAGCAGCGCCACGACCGTCATCGCGGCCCGCCGGGTGTACGAGAGCATGGCGGCGATCCTTGGCCATGGCCCCGCGAAGAGTCAAGAAGAGCCGGCAGGACCCGGGCGAGATGCCCGTGACCTGTCGAGATGCCCGGTGAACTCAGGAGTTGTACGCGCTCTGCGCCCGCTCCAGGCCCTCCGTGACCAGACACTCCACCGAGTCCGCCGCCCGGTCCACCAGGTAGTCCAGCTCCTTGCGCTCCGTCGACGAGAAGTCCTTCAGAACGAAGTCCGCGACCTGCATGCGCCCCGGCGGACGCCCGATCCCGAACCGCACCCGGTGATAGTCCGCACCCATCGACTTCGTGATCGACTTCAGACCGTTGTGCCCGTTGTCGCCACCGCCCAGCTTCAGCCGCATCGTCCCGTAGTCGATGTCCAGTTCGTCATGGATCGCCACGATGTTGTCGACCGGCACCTTGTAGAAGTCCCGCAGACCCGTCACCGGACCACCCGACACGTTCATGAACGACATCGGCTTCGCCAGGATCACCCGGCGATTCTGCGGACCCGGCGCACCGATCCGCCCCTCGAGCACCTGCGCCTGAGCCTTGCCGGCCCGCTTGAACTTGCCGCCGATCCGCTCCGCGAGCAGATCGGCCACCATGAAGCCCACGTTGTGCCGGTTCATCGCATACTCGGGCCCGGGGTTCCCGAGACCCACGATGAGCCAGGGGGCAGTGGCATCGGTCGTCATCGGGACCGCGTCTCCTCACGTACAACAGACGGACACGAACATGAAAAAACGGGGTGGCGGACCGCAGCGGCCCGCCACCCCGTCAAGCAGAGCGTACGGCTCAGGCCTCGGCGCCCTCGGCCTCGGCGCTCTCCGCAGCCGGCTCCTCGGCCTGCGCGGCCAGGATCTGGATGACGACGGCGTCGGGGTCCGTGACCAGGGTCGTACCGGTCGGCAGCGTGACGTCCTTCGCGTGGATGGCGTCGCCGCCCTCCAGGCCCGCGATCGACACGGTGACGGAGGTCGGGATGTGCGTGGCCTCGGTCTCGACGGAGAGCGTGTTCAGCACGTTCTCGACGAGGAAGCTGCCCGGGGCCAGGTCGCCCTCGGTCTCGACCGCGACCTCGACCGTGACCTTCTCGCCACGCTTGACGGTGAGGAGGTCGACATGGACCAGGTAACCCTTGATGGCGTCACGCTGGACGGCCTTCGGGATCGCCAGCTCGTTCTTGCCGTCGATGTCCAGGGACAGCAGGACGTTCGCGGTACGCAGGGCGAGCAGCAGCTCGTGGCCCGGCAGCGTCACGTGAACCGGCTCGGCGCCGTGACCGTAGATGACACCGGGAACCTTGTTCTCACGGCGGACGGCGCGGGCAGCACCCTTGCCGAACTCGGTACGGATCTCGGCGGCAAGCTTGATCTCAGCCATGTGCACTCCTCGTAGAAAAGGGGAAAGGTGGTCACCCGGCCACGAACGGGCCTGCTACGAAGAGCGCGTCGATAACGGACCGCCGCACATAACAGTGCGGCCTCCCTCGCCGAGCAACTCCGTGAGTCTACCCGGCGGGAAGGCCGCCCCAAAATCGATCTAGAAGAGCCTCGGCGCGACTACGCCTGCTCCTCGAACAGGCTCGTCACCGAACCGTCCTCGAAGACCTCACGCACCGCACGCGCGATCGTCGGCGCGATCGACAACACCGTGATCTTGTCCAGCTCCAGCTCACCCGGCGTCGGCAGCGTGTCCGTGAAGACGAACTCGCTCACCTTCGAGTTCTTCAGACGGTCCGCCGCCGGACCCGAAAGCACACCGTGCGTCGCCGTCACGATGACGTCCTCCGCACCATGCGCGAACAGCGCGTCCGCCGCGGCACAGATCGTGCCACCCGTGTCGATCATGTCGTCGACCAGGACACACACGCGGCCCTTCACATCACCGACGACCTCGTGCACGGTGACCTGATTCGCCACGTCCTTGTCACGACGCTTGTGCACGATCGCCAGCGGCGCGCCCAGACGGTCACACCAACGGTCCGCCACACGCACACGGCCGGCGTCCGGAGACACCACCGTGAGCTTGGCACGGTCGACTTTCGCCCCCACGTAGTCCGCCAGGATCGGCAGCGCGAACAGGTGGTCCACCGGGCCGTCGAAGAAGCCCTGGATCTGGTCCGTGTGCAGATCCACCGTCAGAATGCGGTCCGCACCCGCCGTCTTCATCAGGTCCGCCACCAGACGCGCCGAAATCGGTTCACGTCCACGGTGCTTCTTGTCCTGACGGGCGTAACCGTAGAACGGCACGATCACCGTGATGGAGCGGGCCGACGCACGCTTCAGCGCGTCGATCATGATGAGCTGCTCCATGATCCACTTGTTGATCGGAGCCGTGTGGCTCTGAATCAGGAAGCAGTCGGCGCCGCGAGCGGACTCCTGATAGCGGACATAGATCTCGCCATTGGCGAAGTCGAATGCCTTGGTCGGAACGATCCCGACACCGAGAGCGTGCGCGACCTCCTCGGCAAGCTCGGGGTGGGCGCGGCCGGAGAAGAGCATCAGTTTCTTCTCGCCGGTCGTCTTGATCCCGCTCACAGCACTTGTCTCCTCAGACGCGTTCTTCCGCCGCTGCGCCCGCTCGTCCCATTAGCAGCGAGGCAGCCGAATCGTGTGCACCTATCACGGTACGCCGTGTCGGACGCACCTGTTTCCGGTCAGCCTTCGCTGCCGGCCTCCCGGGACGCTTCCTCAGCCGCCTTCGCAGCCGCACTCCCCGGACGCTTGCGGGCCACCCAACCCTCGATATTCCGCTGCTGGCCACGGGCCACGGCCAGCGAACCCGCCGGCACATCCTTCGTGATGACCGACCCCGCCGCGGTGTACGCACCGTCCCCGACCGTGACAGGCGCCACAAACATGTTGTCCGAACCCGTCTTGCAATGCGACCCGACCGTCGTGTGGTGCTTGCTCTCACCGTCGTAGTTCACGAACACACTCGCCGCACCGATGTTCGTGAAGTCACCGATCGTCGCGTCCCCCACATACGACAGATGCGGCACCTTCGTGCCCTCACCGATCGTCGAGTTCTTCGTCTCCACGTACGTACCGATCTTGGCCCTCACACCCAGCCGCGTACCCGGCCGCAGATACGCGAACGGACCCACCGACGCCCCCTCGCCCACCTCGGCACCGTCCGCCACCGTGTTGTCGACCCGCGCCCCCGCACCGACCTTCGTGTCCTTCAGCCGCGTGTTCGGCCCCACCTCGGCACCCTCACCCAGCCACGACTCACCCAGCAGCTGCGTACCCGGATGCACGATCGCGTCCCGCTCGAACCCCACCGTCACATCGACCCACGTCGACGCCGGATCCACGATCGTCACGCCCGCGAGCATCGCCCGCTCGAGGAGCCGGTCGTTCAGCGTGCGACGCGCCTCGGCCAGCTGCACACGGTTGTTGATACCCGCGATCTCACGGTGGTCGGCGGCGACCGAGGCGCCGACGCGATGGCCCGCCTCCCGCAGGATGCCGAGCACGTCCGTGAGGTACTCCTCGCCCTGACTGTTGTCCGTGCGCACCTTGCCCAGCGCATCCGCAAGCAGCGCACCGTCGAACGCGAACACACCCGAGTTGATCTCACGAATCGCATGCTGCGACTCGCTCGCGTCCTTGTGCTCGACGATCGCCGTCACCGCACCCGACGCCCCGTCCCGCACGATCCGGCCGTAACCGGTCGCATCCGGAACCTCGGCCGTCAGCACCGTCACGGCGTTCCCGTCGCCGGTGTGCGTCGCCGACAGGTGCTTCAGCGTCTCGCCCGTCAGCAGCGGAGTGTCACCGCACACCACGATCACCGTGCCGTCGACAGCGCCACCGAGCTCCTCGAGCCCCATGCGCACGGCATGCCCCGTGCCGTTCTGCTGCTCCTGCACGGCGGTACGGGCGTCCGGATCGATACCGGCGAGGTGCTCACGCACCCGGTCCCGCTCGTGACCCACGACGACGACCAGGTTCTCGGGGCTCAACTCCCGCGCGGCGGCGAGCACGTGCCCGACGAGCGAGCGCCCACTGATCTCGTGCAGGACTTTGGGTGTGGCCGACTTCATACGGGTGCCCTCACCCGCTGCAAGAACGACGACGGCGGCCGGGCAATTGGCGCTCACGGGTGGCCCTTCGGCTTCGGATGCTGTGTGGGGTGGACATCCGCAGGATACCGGGGCGTTGTGGGCGCGAAATGGGGGCGGGGCCCGCCGACCCGCCGGGCCGCGCCACGCTGTGAGCTCCCCCGCCAGGACTTGAACCCGGACAGATGGCACCAAAAGCCATAGTGCTGCCAATTACACCACGGGGGATGGAAACGGCCTAAGTCGGACATTTCGTCAGGCTGTCGGCCGGGCTCCCAACACTATGCCGTACCAAGTGCCTTCCATGCGACGGTACAACTCGGCGCTTTGGCGGACATAGATCACGAGGCAGCCGTGGTAGTTCTCGCCGGTGTTCTTCCGGACGGTTCGAGGGTTGTGTTTCTTGATCGTGGGCTTGCTGAATGCGGAAGCGTCGACGCCGACAACCTCCGCCCAGTGGGTCTCCGCTGCGGCAGTGTCGGCCGACTCGTGAATGCTGACGCGCAGTGTCAGGCGGTCGGCGGTGACGCCGAGCAGCTCGAGCCAGCGCACGAAGAGCCGGATCACGTTGGGGTCGCTGTTGATGAACTGAAGCACCTCGGAGCGGCGATAGGGCTTGCTCTTGGCGCCTTCGGCCCAGTAGAGGGTGACGCCGGTCAGGAAGAGTTCGCGATCAGAGAGAGGGCCGACTGCTTCTGCGGCCTCACGCTTCGTCTCCTGGCGCTCGCTCTCCTGAGCGGCGCGCAGCTGGGCGAGGCCCGCATTCATGCGGGCGCGCTGCTCCTCGGGCGTGCACTTGGCCGCAGGTTTGGGCATGTCCCGTACCCAGAGCGAGACCGAGCTCTTCGAACAGCCCAGCTCGGCCTGGATCTCGTTGTACGTCCGCCCTGGTCGACGCATCTCCCGCGCCTGAGCCCGTAGATCGTCTTTTGCGTTGGGGTGCTTGTTCCGCTCGGCCGGAGGTTCGCCCCTGACGAGGCGGCTCAAGGTCTCCTTACTGCGAACCCCCAGTTCGCCGGCGATCTGCCGAAGGCTCAACCCCTCACGCCGCAGCGCCACCGCCCGTTCCCGCAGTTCCTCGAAGTCCGTGTATTTGCCTGTGGTCTGTGTCATAGGCACAGGCTCGTCCGGGATGGGGGCGGGTGGGTCGTATTTGCATATGGGCCAACAGTTCGAGGGATACCGGTTGGTTTCGCTTCTGTTCGAATGGTGCCCGTGGCAGGGGGCTGTCGCGGAAACTCACCGGAAAAGGGGCACTGTGCGCCCGTAGGCTGGACGGCATGACCACGACGGGGGAAATGCACCGGGCGGCCGGGGGGCCGTGGTGGTGGGAGCGTTGGCGGAGTGCCGCGCTCGATGGGGGGCTGGCGGTCGCTTCGGCGGTCGAGTGCGGGGTGGAGGGGGTCGGGTTCGCGCGGGACGCCGGGGTGTCGGCGGCCGTGGGTGTTGTTTTCGGGGTGCTTGCCGGGTCGATGCTGGTGCTGCGGCGGCGGTGGCCGATCGCGGTGGTGCTGATCGGGGTCGCGGTGACTCCGGCCCGGATGGGTGTGCTGCTGAGCGTGGTGGGTCTCTACACGCTGGCCGCGTCCGAGATGCCGCGGCGGATCATCGGGGCCCTGGCGGGGATGTCGTTCGTCGGGACGCTGATCGTGTCGGTGGTGCGGGCGCAGCAGGACATGGGGCACGGGAATCTCGTGCGGGTGGGGGACTGGTTCGTTCCGTTCGTCGCCATCACGACGTCGTTGGGCGTGACCGCTCCGCCGTTGCTGCTTGGGCTATATGTCGGTGCGCGGCGGCGTCTCATGGAGAGTTTGCGGGAGCGGGCGGATTCGTTGGAGCGGGAGCTTCAGTTGCTCGCGGAGCGCGCGGAGGAGCGGGCCGAGTGGGCGCGGGGCGAGGAGCGGACGCGGATCGCTCGGGAGATGCATGACGTGGTGGCGCACCGGGTGAGTCTGATGGTGGTGCATGCGGCGGCGTTGCAGGCGGTGGCCCGTAAGGATCCGGAGAAGGCCGTGAAGAACGCGGCGCTGGTCGGGGACATGGGCCGGCAGGCGTTGACCGAGTTGCGGGAGATGCTCGGTGTGCTGCGGTCCGGTGGTGGCGGGCGTGAGCCGGGTGCGGTGGTGCCGTTGGCGGCGGTGGGGGTGGCGGCTGCGGCTGCGGCGTCGCGTGCCGTTGATGACGAGGACGGGCCGTGTCTGGGTGATCTCGACGAGCTGGTGGGTCAGTCGCGGGCTGCGGGCATGGTGGTGGAGCTGCTCGTCGAGGGCGATATGCGGTCGTATGTCGCGGCGGTGGAGCAGACCGCGTACCGGGTGGTGCAGGAGGCGCTGACGAACGTGCACAAGCATGCGGCGGGCGCGAAGACGTATGTGCGGCTGGCTCACCGGGTGGCGGAGATCGCGATGCAGGTGGAGAACGAGCCGCCGCCGGACGCGGATTCGGCGTCGGATGTGCGGCTGCCGAGTGGGGGGAACGGGCTCGTCGGTATGAAGGAGCGGGTGACGGGCCTGGGTGGGGTCTTCGTGTGCGGGCCGACCGATGCGGGTGGGTATCGGGTGTCGGCTGTGTTGCCGGCGGCGTAGGCGGTGGTGTTTCCCGCGGGTGCGCGCCGCGCTAGGCCGCGGTCAGGCGGGTGGGCTGGGTGCCGTTGACGAGGGTTTCCAGGGCGTGGTCGATGCTGGGGCCGAGGTACCAGTCGCCGCTGTGGTCGAGGGCGTAGACGCGGCCTTCGGTGTCGATGGCCAGGAGGGCTTCGGAGCCGGATTCGGCGCCGAGGGGGCAGACCTCGGTGTCGAGGGCGCGGCCGAGGTCGCCGAGGGTGCGGGCCATGTGGAGGCCGTGGAGCGGGTCGAGGTGGGGCTGGGCGGGCGCTATCTGGCGGCCGGGGCCCTGCGGGGTGAGGTGGAGGCCGCCGAATTCGGCCCAGGCCTCGACGGCGGCGGGGAAGACGGTGTGGCGGTGGCCGGCGGGGGATACGTGGGTGCGCAGGGCGTCGGCCCAGAATTCGGCCTGTTTGATGTCCCAGCGTCCGGGCTGCCAGCCGGCGGCGCGCAGTGCTGCGTCGACGGGGGCGGTGAAGCGGGTGCGGTCGGCGGTCATGTGGGGTGGCCTCGTCCTGTTCTGCTGCTGCCTGCGGTGGTGCGTGCGTGCTGCCGTGCGCAGGTTCCGGTCAGCCTGTGGTGTCCGTGGCCGGGTCCACGACGTGGACGCCGAAGTGGGCGGTGAGTGCGGCGCAGGCGCGGCAGGGGCGGGCGAAGCCGCCGTGCAGGGGGTCGCCGTCCTCGCGGATGCGGCGGGTGGTGAGTTTGGCGTGTTTGAGGGTTTTGCGGGCTTCGCCGTTGGTCATGGGCTTGCGGCGGGCGCGTTTGGAGCGTTCCTCGTCGGCTGCCGTGAGGTGGCGGGAGATGAGGATCGTTTCGGCGCAGCGTCCGGTGAAGCGGTCGCGCTGGGCGCTGGTGAGGGTGTCGAGGAAGTCCTGGACGAGGGGGTGCAGGGCGGGGGCGTGTTCGCCGCGGGCTGCGGTGCTGGTCAGTGTGGTGCCGCGCACGGAGAGGGCGGCGGCGACGGTGGGCAGGATGCCGTCGCGGCGTTGGCGCAGGGCTGGGGCAGGCGCGTCCTCGGCGCTGCTCCAGCCGACGCGTGGGTCGCCGGAGGCGCCGTCGGCGGTGGCCGGGTGCCCGGTGTCGGGCTCCGAGGCGGTCGCGACGGCCGTGTCGGATGACGGTGCGGTGCTGCTCTGCATGTGGTGCTTCCCCTCCTGCAATCCCCCGGGTTGCGTGCACAGACTGCCAAATGCGGCCGGTGGTGCGGAAGCTGGGGCGCGGCGACACGCGGGAGTGTGGGCTCATCGTCACGGTGGGGTGACTGCTGGTCATGGAACCGGAGGGCCGGTGACCGGTGTCGTACAACCGCATAGGCTGTCGCTATCCGCGATCCATAACAGTGCCGCAGGGGGCAACCGCCATGACGACAGGTCGGCTCGGGCAGCAAGCCGCGCCGCCGAACGCGGCCTACGCCGGGCAGGTCGTGCACTTCCCGGACCCGGTCCGTGCAGCGCGCCATCCCAGGGGCGTACGGATCGACGGGAACGGCTATCCGGATTTTTCGGCCTACGCGCGTGCCGCGGCGGAGATCGCCGAGCCCCCGGAGGGGTTCGGGGTCGATGAGCTGCGGCTGACGGACTATGTGTCGGCGAACGCGGCGTTGGCCGCCGCCGGGCATGACTTGTGGGACACGATCGTGCCGGTGGCGACGCCGCACGGCTGGACCTGGCATCACGTGCCGGGCAGTCGTCGCATGGAGTTGGTCCCGGTCGAGGTGAAGGCGCTGCTGCGGCATCACGGCGGTCTCGCGACGGCGGCGGTGGATCACGGCAAGCGGGGGACGCGTCCGTTGCAGGAGACGCGGCCGGCGCACTTCGGGCTGCCGAAGTCGTCGGTGGCGGTGACGGAGCAGCAGGTCCTCGGTGCCGAGGAGGACTTGGGGTACCGGTTGCCTGGTGCGTACCGGGCGTTCCTGAAGGCGGCGGGCGGGTGCGCTCCGGTGGGGGCGGCGCTGGACGCCGAGCTGGGACTTCTGGTGGACCAGCCGTTCTTCACGGTGCGGGACGAGGCCGCGGTCAACGATCTGGTGTACGTGAACAAGTGTCTGCGTGATCACCTGACCAAGGACTATCTGGGTGTCGGGTTCGTGCAGGGCGGCATTCTCGCCGTGAAGGTCAAGGGTGACCGGGCGGGTTCGGTGTGGTTCTGCGCGTACGACGACGCGCGGGACAGCGGGGACACGGCCGGCTGGTCGGTCGCCGAGCGGGTGGAGCGTCTGCTGCTGCCGTGCGGTGACGACTTCGACGCGTTCATGGCCCGGCTCGCGGGCAATCCGCCGGAGCTGGAGACGGTGGCGAACCTGATGGTGGACGGCGGTTTCGCGAGTGCGGTCGACGCCTCGGGCGCGGCCGTACCGGCTGCTTCGACCGTCCCGGACGAGGGGTGAGTGTCCGATGGTGACGTTCGCGCAGGCGCAGGAGCGCGCCGAAGAGTGGATCAACGGCGATGTGCCCGGCTATCAGCACCGTGAGGTGCGGGTGCGGGAGTTCGAGCTGGGGTTCGTGGTGTGGGCCGAGGACCGCGAGGGTGGTCCGGTGTCCGACGGTGGGCGCCAGCGGCTCGTCATCGCGCGCGACAGCGGGGACGCCTCGTTGTGGCCGGGGCTGCCGGTGGGTGAGGTGATCCGGCGGTACGAGGAGGAGTACGGGCTGCCGGAGGCTTCGCCGGAGCCGGCGGACGCGCCGCCGGAGCGGGTGGACCTGAATCAGACGTCGTTCCTGTTGAGCCCTCCGGAGTGGCTCCAGGAGGCGGCGGACAAGCTGGGTATTCCGGACCGGCGGGGGGATGCGTCGTCGGCCGGCGCGTCTTCCGGGGCTGGTTCCGGTACGGGTTCCGGGTCCCGTGTGGGTGCTGCTTCCGGTGCGGGTATGTCTGCGCCTGAGCCGGCCGCCCCCGCGTCTGCGAGTGCCGACGCGGGCAGCGGTGCGACGCCGTGGCCCGCCTCGCCCGCGGCGCCTTCCGGGGCGACCCCGTGGGCCGGTACGGACACGAACGCGGACGAGGAGGAGGACCGCTCGGTCGCGCCTCCGGCGACGGTGTTCGCGCCGCCGCTGATGGACGTCGGCGACGTGCCCGCGCCCACCGCCGCGCCGGAGGCCAAGACGGCGCTGATGTCGGGCGGCAGTCAGCTTCCGCGCACGGCGGTGGCCCCGGCGGTCGGCGGGCCGGCTCCCGCCGCTCCGGGCACCCCGCCGCCGGGAACTCCCGACGCGTACGGCTATCCGCAGGGCCCCGGCGCGCAGCAGACTCCGCCGCCCGGCGCCCCGCCGAACTACGGCCACCCGCAGGGGCCTGGTACTCCGCCCCCGTCCAACGTGCCGCAGGCGCCCGGGAGTTCGCAGGGCGGTGTGCCGCAGACTCCGCCGCCCACGTACGGCTACCCGCAAGGTCCGGGTCAGCAGCAGACTCCGCCGCCGGGTGCTCCCGACGCGTACGGCTATCCGCAGGGTGCCGGTGCGCAGCAGGCTCCGCCGCCGGGCGGGCAGGGCGCGCCCGGGCGGCCGCTCGCGCCCGGGGCCGGTGACATCGCCGACGCCGCGACCAGTAAGGCGCAGGGTCCGCCCCGCGGTGCGCGCGGTGGTGGCGCGACGACTCCGCCGCCGCCCGGCGCTCCGGGTACTCCGGCGGGCGGCTACGTTCCGACGCAGCTTGTCTCTCAGCTCGGCCCCGACGGGCCCGAGGCCCCGCCCGCCCCGGGTGGTACGCCGCCCGGCGGTGTGCACCACGCCGCGACGATGCTGGCCGATCCGAGCATCGGTGGCCCCGGTGCTCCCAAGCCGCCCGGTCCGCCCGGCGCGCCCGGTGCGGGTGCTCCCAAGCCGCCCGGCGCCCCCGGAACTCCCGGCGCGCCGCAGCCGCCTGGTCCGCCCGGTGCGCCGCAGCCTCCCGGTCCGCCCGGAGGTACGCCGCCCGGTGGTGTGCACCATGCCGCGACCATGCTGGCCCAGCCGGGACCGGCCGGTCCGGGCACGCCGCCCCCGCCGGCGGCACCCGGCGTGCCCGGTGCTCCCGGTGGCGGTGTCCATCACGCCGCGACGATGCTGGCCGGTCCCGGTCAGGTCGGTCCCGGCATGCCTCCTCCCGCGCCGCCGCAGGCGCCGGGCGGTATGCCGATGCCGCCGCCCATGCCCGGGCAGCAGGTTCCGGGGGGTCCGCCCCCGGCCTCGTACGGATATCCGCAGCCCACGGGTCAGCCGACCGTCGGGCCCGGCTATCAGGCCGTGCTGCGCTACCGAGCGCCCGACGGGTCCGAGCAGCAGCTCATCCGCCGCTCGGCGCCCGGTACGCCGCACCCGGAGTGGCAGATCTTCCATGAGCTGCGCGGCATGAACATCCCGCCGGACCAGGTTCTGGAGCTGCACACGGAGCTGGAGTCCTGCGAGCTGCCGGGCGCGTACTGCGCCCGCATGATCCGTGAGCAATGGCCGCAGGCCAGGATCACGTCCATCGCCCCGTACGGCAGGGACCACGCGTCCCGCCAGCAGGGCATGCAGCAACTGATCGCGCACCAGGGCGAGTTGCACCAGGTGGCGGACGGTCCGGCGCGGCTCGCGCCGGTGCGTGCGCCCCTGCCGCCCGCGCAGCCGATGCCGCCGGTTCCGCCGGAGGCGATCGGGCAGGAGCTGGCTGCGGCGTTCGGTCCCGGGGTGTTCCGGTTCGACCAGCGGGCCGTGTCCCGTCAGGGCGTGCCGGACATCGTGGCGCACACCCTCGTCGTGGCGGGGCTGCCCGCCGACTTCGGGCCGTTCTTCTGGGCGCAGGCCCAGCCGGGCCGCCCGGTGCCGACGCTTGCCGAGCTGGCGCAGGAGCGGGGGGTGCAGCCCGCGTCGGACGCGGGTTCGTACCTCGTGATGGGCAGTGACTTCGGGCGGGCGATCTGCGTCCAGTACGGCACGGCGAACATCGTGGCCGTGCCGGTGGAGGCGGGTCCCGGCGGTGCGCCGGTGCCGCCGCAGTTCGTGAACACGGGCCTGCCCGAGTTCGCGCGCAGCCTCGCGGCGCTCGGCCGGATGTGGCCGCTGCGGTTCGGGCTCAACCAGGAGCAGGCGGGCCGCTGGACCGTCGACTTCCAGGCGCAGCTGGCCGCCGTCGACCCGGCGGCGCTCGCGTCGCCGGAGGGCTGGTGGTCGGTGCTGCTCGAGCAGATGTGGGACGGCCTGCTGTAACCCGCGCACAGAGGTACTGGAGAGGCGGGGGGGGGGGGGGGGGGGGGGCCGCCGCCGGCGAGGGAGGGGGGGGGGGGGGGGGT
>NZ_JBSGTG010000015.1:127337-249931 GCF_053607285.1 Streptomyces sp. NPDC055140
GGGGCGGGCCTCGGCCCCCTCGTCCCCCCGTGAGGCGCCGGGCCCGCCCCCCCCCCCCCCCCCCCCGCCTCTCCTCTTTCTGTGGGCGTCTTCTGTGGGCGTCTTCGGTGGGCGGGGTGTGACCTCCCTCGCCCTCAAGGCTCTCGATTCCGACTTTCAGCAGTATTTGGCGCATCCTTGTCGAGTGGGTTGGGTGGAGTGTCTTGTTTTGAGCGCTTCGGCTCGATCAGGTGCCGGGTAGGAGAGCCGAAGAGGCGAAGAGGGGAATCAAGGATGAGCAGCGGTGCGTCGGTGTCGCCCCATGGCTTCGTCACGGGACGGGGCCGCGGCTACCGTCCCGGGCAGGTGGACGCGCTGGCCGCCGAGCTGTCCCAGGGCCGCGACGACGCCCGCGAGCGTGTCGCCCGGCTGACCGCCCAGGTCGAGGAGCTGGAGGCCGAGGCACAGCGGCTGCGGCTGGCCGTGACGCAGCTCGCCCCGCAGACGTACGAGTCCCTCGGCGACCGCGCCCGCGAGATCCTCGCCCTCGCCGAGGAGGAGGCGGACGGGGTACGGGCGGCTGCCGCCGATGACGTCCGGCGGATCACGCGGGACGCGGAGGCCCGAGCGCGGGAGACGCGTGAGGCGGCCCGCGCCGCGGCCGACGCCGTACTGGCCGAGGCGGAGCAGTGGGCCGACGAGCGGCTGGGCGCCGGCCGGGCCACGGCCGACGGGGCCCGCGCCGCCGCGCGTGACGAGGCGAAGGAGCGGCGCGAGGAAGCGCTCGCCGCGCTGGACGACGTGCGGGAGCGGACCGCGGCGACCCTCGCCGGGCAGGAGAAGGACCACGCCGAGCGGCGGGACGGGGCCGAGCGGGAGATCGCCGGGCAGGAGGCCGCGGCGGACACGCGCGAGGCGGAGCGCCTGGCGCTGGCCGAGGGGCGGCTCTCCGAGGCGCGGCGGGCGTTCGCCGAGGCGGAGGAGTCGGCCCGGCACGGCGAGGAGGACGCCGAGGCCCGCGCCGCGGAGCTCCTCGCGGAGGCGACCCTGCACGAGGAGGGCGTGGGCCGCGAGACGGAGCGGGTGCTGCGCGCGCACGGCGAGAAGTGGGACGAGGTCCGCGCCCACATGGAACACGTCCGCACCACCCTGGCCACGCTCACGGGCCGCAACCCGGCAGGCGGGACGCCGTAGGCGCTGGTGGCCAGGGGCCGCGCCCACGCTGACGGCACGCCGTAAGCGGCCGCGCCCTCGCCGGCGGGGAGCCGTGGAGGGGCCGCAGCTTCGTCGGCGGGAGGTCGTAATGGGGCCGCAGCCTCGTCGGCGGGACGTCGCGAAGGCGCCGCAGCCCGTCGACGGCACGCCGTAAAGGCGCCGCAGCCCGTCGACGGCACGCCGTAAAGGCGCCGCAGCCCGTCGACGGCACGCCGTGATGGGGTCGCAAACCCGCCGGCAGGACGCCGTAGCCGGGCGCGTGGACCGCGTCGGGTCTACCCGTCCTCCCCCTTCGGGGCCTGCCGCGTCGCGCCCGCCAGGATCCACGCCTCCACCGCCTCGTACTGGCGGCGTTGGCCGTCAGCCGTTCGGCGGCCGGAGGCCATCGTGCCGAGCCAGCCGAAGAGGAAGCCGAGCGGGATGGAGACGATGCCCGTCGTGGTGAAGGGGAACCAGTTGAAGTCCTGGCCGGGGAACGCCGAGGCCGGCGAGCCCGACACCAGGTTGGTGCCCGTCATCAGGACGATGCAGGACGCCGTGCCGCCGAGCAGCGTCCACAGCAGCCCCGTACGCGTGTAGCGGCGCCAGAACAGGGTGTAGACGAGCGCCGGTGCGAGCGCCGAGGCGCCCAGGCAGAACGACAGCGTGACCAGGGGCTGGAGGTTGCGGTGCTGGACGAGCGTGGCCAGGAGGATCGCGGGCCCGCCGACGGACAGTGCCGAGATGCGGGCGAGTGCCATTTCCCTGCGGCTGGTGAGCGGTGTCCTGCGGTGCGCGAAGACGTCGTGCGCAAGGGAGTTGGCGCAGGCCAGGATCATTCCGGCGACCGAGGCGAGCAGCGTGAGGAAGAGCGCCGTGGTGACCGTGGTGAACACCAGCGTCTCCGCCGTGGAGGCGTCCGCGCCGAACGCGGCCCGCGCCCCGAGCAGATACGCCGTGTCGCCCTGCGGGTCGGCCGCCGCCACGGCTGCCCGGCCCAGGAACGCCGTCGCGCCGAACCCGACGACCGTGATGATCAGCACGAAGAGGCCGACCGCCGACACCGCCCAGGACATCGAGCGGCGCACCTCACGCGCGCTGCGCGCCGTGTACATGCGCATGGTGACGTGGGGCAGACAGGCGCCGCCCAGGACGACGGTCAGCTCCGAACTGATCATGTCCAGGCGGGGGTTGGCGGTGCCGGTGAACTGGAGGCCCGAGTGCAGGAAGGCGTCTCCCACGCCGCTGGCCTGCGCGGCCTGCGAGGCGAGGGCGCCCGGGTTCCAGTCGAAGCGGTAGAGGATCAGCAGAGCGACGGCCACGCCGGAGCCGAGCAGCATCACGGTCTTCATGATCTGGATGAGGGCGGTGCCCTTCATGCCGCCGATCGCCGCGTAGCTGATCATCAGGGCGCCGAGTGCGATGACGCAGCCCGTCTTGAAGCCCTCGCTGGTGAACCCGAGGACGAACGCCAGCAGGTCGCCCGCGCCCGCCAGTTGGACGAGCATCAGCGGGAGCAGCGCCGCGAGGGTGGTGGCGCACGCGGCGATGCGTACGGAGCGTCCCGGCAGGCGGCGGGCGATCACGTCGCCCATGGTGAACCGGCCCGCGTTGCGCAGGGGTTCGGCCAGCAGGAACATCAGGAGCATCAGGGACAGGGACGTGCTCAGGGCGAGGACGATCCCGTCGTAGCCGGTGAGCGCGATGACGCCGCCGGTGCCGAGGACGGTCCCCGCGGAGATGTAGTCGCCGGCGATGGCGAGGCCGTTGCGCATCGGGGTGAGGGAGCCGAAGCCGGTGTAGAACTCGTCGAGGTTGTCGCGGTCGGGGCCGGTCATCACGCACAGGAGCAGCGTGACGGTGGCGACCGCGGTGAAGGCGACCAGGGACATGCCCTGGGCCGAGCTGCTGAAGTCCGTCATCGGAAGTTCCCCCCGGCCGTTCCGGGAGCCGGACGCCGGTCCAACTCGGCTTGTCTGCGCAGCCGGTGGGCGAGCGGGTCGACGCGGCGGCGGGCGGTGTACTCGTAGAGCCAGAGCGCGAGCGCGGTCACCGGGAGCTGGCACAGGCCGAGGAAGAGGCCGGTGGAGAAGCCGCCGGGGAGCGTGCCCGTCATGAGGGAGGGCGCGAACGCCGACAGGACGAGGAAGAGGGTGAAGTAGCCGAGCGCGGTGAGCGTGGCGACGCGCCGCTGCCAGCGGTAGGCGCTGCGCAGCAGTCGCAGGTCGCTGTGGTGGCCGAGCGCGGGGTGGCGCGGGAGCCGGTGCGTGGGCGCCGGTGGTGGGGGAGGGGGTGCCCAGGGATAGGTGAGAGCGGGGTCGGGCTGCTGTTGCGGGTGCGGCGGTTGTTGCGGGTACGGCGGCTGTGGCTGCTGGTACCCGTGCCGGTTCTGGCTTCCGTACTGGCTCCGGCCCGTGGGGAAGGGGCCCTGCCATGGCTCGTTCTGGTGGTCGGAATAGGAGCGGTGCGGTGTGTCGGACATCCCGGTTCTCCTTGCGCGGCTTGGGTCCGCCGGGGATTGCGGACGCAGGGAGCGAGGGGGGAGCCGGAACGTTACTCGTAGGTAGGCGCTTTCCGCGACGGTTCTTGCGAACTGTTCAGTCGGTTCGTTGTGAGAAGGGTGAGTGATGCTGATGCGCATCTTGTGAGCCGGCTGAGTTGCCAGCGGCCCCTGATGTCGCCTCACCCGAACGCTCGCCGCCCCTCTCACCGTCCTGGTCGAGCACCGGGAAACGTCGCGGCGCGAGGCACAGCAGGGCGATCAGCGCGAGCGCGGCCGCGCACGCGGCACCCACGTAGACCGAGTCGACGGCCGCCGCCACGGCCCGCCGCAACCGGTCCGGGTCGGCCACGGAGGCGGGGTCCTCCAGGGCCTTGGCCACCGAGTCGAGGGACCCCGCGCCGCCCAGGCGCCCGGCGAGCACGGTGTTGGCGACGGCGCCGAACAGCGCGGCGCCGACCGTCTGGCCTATCTGCCGGCAGAACAGGACGGACGCGGTCGTGGTGCCGCGCTCGGCCCACCCGACGGTCGACTGGACCCCGATGATCAGGGGCAGTTGGAAGAGGCCGAGTGCCGCGCCGAGCAGCAGCATGACCAGCGCGGGCTGCCAGGCGGCCCCGGGGTAGGGCAGCAGCGGGAACGCGAGCAGGATGAGGAGCGCGGCCGCGATGCCGACGACGGCCGTGTTGCGGAAGCCGATCCTGCGGTACACGTGCTGGCTCAGGGCCGCGGAGACGGGCCAGCTCAGCGTCATCACGGAGAGCACGAACCCGGCGGCCATGGGCGCGAGTCCGAGGACAGCCTGCGCGTAGGTGGGCACGAACACGGTCGGCGCGACCATCAGGAGGCCCAGCGCGCCGAGCGCGAGATTCACGGCGGCGATGGTGCGGCGGCGCCAGACCCAGCCGGGGATGATCGGCTCGGCGGCCCGCCGCTCGATGGCGACGACGGCGCCGATCAGCGCGGCTCCCGTACCGAACATGGCGATCGACGGAGCCGAGATCCAGTCCCAGGCGACGCCGCCCTGCACGAGCGCCGTCAGGAGCACCCCGCCGCACGCGAACACCGCGAGCGCGCCGGCCCAGTCGATGCGGGCGCGCGGCCCCTTCTCCCGTACGGGTTCGTGGAGATGGCGCACGACGAGCCAGAGGGCGATCGCGCCGACCGGCACGTTGATCAGGAAGATCCAGCGCCAGCCCGCGTACGAGGCGAGCAGTCCGCCGAGCGCCGGGCCCGCGACGGCCGAGGTCGCCCACACCGTCGACAGCCTGGCCTGGATGCGGGGGCGTTCCTTGAGGGGGTAGAGGTCGGCGGCGAGGGTCTGGATGGTGCCCTGGATGGCGCCGCCGCCCAGGCCCTGGACGACGCGGAAGGCGATGAGCGCGCCCATGTTCCAGGAGCCCGCGCACAGGACCGATCCGACGAGGAAGAGGATGCTGCCGCCGATGAGGACGGGCTTGCGGCCGAAGGTGTCGGACAGTTTCCCGTAGACCGGCAGCGTGACGGTGACGGCGAGCAGGTAGCCCGAGAAGAGCCAGGAGAAGACGGAGAAGCCGCCGAGGTCGCCCACGATCTGCGGGACCGCCGTGGAGACGATGGTGGAGTCGAGTGCCGCCAGTGCCATGGAGAGCATCAGCGCGGCGACGACCGCGCCCCGGCGCCGGTCCTTGCCCGTGCCCGTCTGCGTTGTCGCGCCGCCCACCGGATTCCTTCCCCCTGCATCTATCTCGCCCCCGACACCTTCTCACTTGACCCTGCCGCGGCGGGAGGGTGGAGCGTGACTGCGCAGGAAGGTGGAGCGAACCCCTAGAGGAGCTCCACCGTTGGGTGGACTCCCCCTAGGGGGACCTCCGTACTACGGACAGGGGCCGGTTCGTACCCGCGGAGGACGAGAGGGGTGGGGGGTTCTTCCTACCTTCAAGGGGTGGGGTTTTCCCCCGGGAAAGAGGGTGACCTGCACCAGGGTGCCCGGGCCCCCCTCGCCAGCAGACTGAAGCGCGTCGCACACACCTGACTTTCCGCATGACCGACATAGGAGACTTACCGTGACAACGGCTGTGACCATTCCCAGGACCGGGGGCACTGGAGGGCAAACGGCCGTCGCCGCGCGGGCGCGGCAGGTCGTCAAGGCCTACGGCACGGGCGAGACCCGGGTCGTCGCGCTCGACCACGTCGATGTGGACATCGCCCGCGGCCGGTTCACCGCGATCATGGGCCCCTCGGGGTCCGGCAAGTCCACGCTCATGCACTGCCTCGCCGGGCTCGACAACGTCACGTCCGGGCAGATCTACCTGGACGAGACCGAGATCACCGGCCTCAAGGACAAGAAGCTCACGCAGCTGCGCCGGGACCGGATCGGCTTCATCTTCCAGGCGTTCAACCTGCTGCCGACGCTGAACGCGCTCGAGAACATCACGCTTCCCATGGACATCGCGGGCCGCAAGGCGGACAAGCAGTGGCTGGACCGCGTCGTGCAGACCGTGGGCCTGGCCGAGCGCCTGAAGCACCGGCCCACCGAGCTCTCCGGCGGCCAGCAGCAGCGCGTCGCCGTGGCCCGCGCGCTCGCCGCCCGGCCGGAGATCATCTTCGGTGACGAGCCGACCGGAAACCTGGACTCCCGCGCCGGCGCCGAAGTGCTCGGCTTCCTGCGGCAGTCCGTCGACGAGCTCGGCCAGACCATCGTGATGGTCACCCACGACCCGGTCGCCGCCTCGTACGCGGACCGGGTGCTGTACCTCGCGGACGGCCGCATCGTCGACGAGATGCTCCGCCCCACCGCGGACGCCGTCCTCGACCGCATGAAGGACTTCGACGCGCGGGGGCGCACGTCATGAGTGCGAACACCGTGATGAAGACGTCCCTGCGCAACTTCTTCGCGCACAAGGGACGCATGGCCCTCTCCGCCGTCGCGGTCCTGCTGTCGGTGGCGTTCGTGTGCGGCACGCTCGTCTTCACCGACACGATGGACACGACGTTCGACAAGCTGTTCGCGGCGACGTCGTCCGACGTGACCGTCAGCCCGAAGGCCGCCAGGAGCGAGGGCAGCGACACCGGGCGCCCCGAGTCGATGCCGGCCTCCGCCCTCACGCAGGTCGAGCGGGCCGACGGCGTCAAGTCGGCCGAGGGCGCGGTCAGTTCGATGAACGTGACCGTCGTGAACGCGGACAACAAGAACATGGGCTCCGAGAACGGCGCCCCCACGATCGCGGGCAACTGGACGCACAACGACCTGCGTTCCATGGACATCACCTCAGGCCACGCCCCGCGCGGGCCCACCGAGGTCATGGTCGACTCCGACACGGCGAAGAAGCACCGCCTGAAGATGGGTGACGAGCTGCGCACCATCGCCGCCACCGGTGACTTCAGGGCGAAGATCGTCGGCATCGCCTCCTTCAAGGTGACCAACCCCGGTGCCGCCGTCGTCTACTTCGACACGGCCACCGCCCAGCGCGAACTCATCGGCCGGAGCGGCCGGTTCACCCAGATCAACGTCGCCGCCGCCACCGGCGTCAGCGACAGCGTCCTCAAGAAGAACGTCGCGGCGTCCCTCGGCGGCCCGTACAAGTTCCAGACGCAGAAGGAAGCCGCGGACGCCAACCGCAAGGACGTCGGCGAGTTCATGGACGTCATCAAGTACGCCATGCTCGGCTTCGCCGGGATCGCCTTCCTCGTCGGCATCTTCCTGATCATCAACACCTTCTCCATGCTGGTCGCCCAGCGGACCCGCGAGATCGGCCTGATGCGCGCCATCGGGTCGAGCCGCAAGCAGGTCAACCGCTCGGTCCTCGTCGAGGCGCTGCTGCTCGGCGTCTTCGGGTCGGTCATCGGCGTCGGCGCGGGCGTCGGTCTCGCGGTCGGCCTGATGAAGATGATGTCCGCGGCGGGCATGGACCTGTCCACCGACGACCTGACCGTCCGGTGGACGACCCCCGTGGTCGGGCTGCTCCTCGGCATCGTCGTCACCGTCTTCGCCGCCTACGTTCCGGCCCGCCGCGCGGGCAAGGTCTCGCCGATGGCGGCCCTCAGGGACGCCGGCACCCCCGCCGACGTCAAGGCGGGAGTCGTCCGTGCCCTGATCGGGCTCGTCCTCACGGGCGGCGGCGGCTTCGCGCTCTACACCGCCACGCAGGCCGCCGAGGCGAGCGAGGGCTCCCTGTGGCTCGGCGTCGGTATCGTCGCCACGCTCATCGGGTTCGTCGTCATCGGACCGCTGCTCGCGGGCGGTGTGGTGCGCGTCATCAGCGCCCTGCTCCTGCGGATGTTCGGCTCCGTCGGCCGCATGGCCGAGCGCAACGCGCTGCGCAACCCGCGCCGCACCGGCGCCACCGGCGCGGCCCTGATGATCGGCCTCGCGCTCGTCGCCTGCCTGTCCGTCGTCGGCTCCTCGATGGTCGCCTCGGCCACCAGCGAGCTCGACAAGTCCGTCGGCGCCGACTTCATCATCGAGGGACAGAACGGGCTGAAGCCGCAGGCCGCCGAGGCCCTGAAGAAGGCGGGTGAGTCGGGGTATGTCTCCCACGTCACGGAGGTCAAGTTCGTCAAGACGAAGCTCACCACGCCGGGCGGTGTGAAGGAGGACGAGGAGCTCGTCGCCGCGACGCCCACGTACGCCCAGGACCTGCGGCGCGAGACGACCGCCGGTGAGCTGTCGGCGGCGTACGGGAAGAACGCGATGTCGGTCGGCTCGGAGTTCGCCGAGAAGAACCACCTCAAGGTCGGCGACATCATGAACGTCGCCTTCGAGCACGGCCGTACCGCCGACCTGAAGATCGCGGCGATCACGTCGGACGACACCACGTTCGACAAGGGCGCGATGTACATCAACCTCACGACCGCGAAGCAGTACCTGCCCGCCGACCGGCTGCCGCTCAACGGGATGATGTTCGCCAAGGCGGACGCCGGCAAGGCCGGCCAGGCCTACAAGGCGCTGAAGTCGTCGGTCGCGTCCGACCCGACGGTCCACGTCAAGGACCAGACCGACTACAAGCAGACCCTGAAGGACCAGATCGGCCAGCTCCTCAACATGATCTACGGCCTCCTGGCCCTCGCGATCATCGTGGCGGTCCTGGGCGTCGTGAACACCCTGGCCCTCTCTGTGGTGGAGCGCACCCGTGAGATCGGCCTGATGCGGGCCATCGGCCTCTCGCGCCGGCAGCTGCGCCGCATGATCCGCCTGGAGTCGGTGGTCATCGCCCTCTTCGGCGCCCTCCTCGGCCTCGGCCTGGGCATGGGCTGGGGCGCGACCGCCCAGAAGCTCCTCGCCCTGGAGGGCCTGGACGTCCTGGAGATCCCCTGGCCGACGATCATCGGCGTCTTCATCGGCTCGGCCTTCGTGGGCCTGTTCGCCGCCCTGATCCCGGCGTTCCGGGCGGGCCGGATGAACGTACTGAACGCGATCGCCACGGAGTAACTCCGCGGGGCGATGCGAACGGGGGAACGGGCACGGCGGCCCCGGAGTGTCCTTCCCGGACACTCCGGGGCCGCCGTGGGTCCTGGGGACCATGCATGTGATCCGCGAATGATCCGCACGCGGGTGTCGGCGGCGCGTCGTAGTCTGGAAGACCCCCGGCCCGTACGACGTGTCGGGCGGTTCGCGTTGCCCACTCCCCGGGATGGAAGCCCTTCATGAGCCTGCACGGTCTGCTGGACGCCGTAGTACGAGACCCGGCGCTCGCCGAAGCGGTGAAGGCCGCCACCGACGGACACCGCCCCCACGTCGACCTCGTCGGCCCGCCCGCCGCGCGGCCCTTCGCGGTGGCTGCTCTCGCGCGGCGGACCGGGCGGACCGTGCTCGCCGTGACCGCCACCGGGCGGGAGGCCGAGGATCTGGCCGCGGCGCTGCGGTCGCTGCTGCCGCCGGACGGCATCGTCGAGTACCCCTCGTGGGAGACGCTCCCGCACGAGCGGCTCTCCCCGCGCTCCGACACCGTGGGCCGCCGCCTCGCCGTCCTGCGCCGCCTCGCGCACCCCCGCGCCGACGACCCGGAGACCGGCCCGGTCTCCGTCGTCGTCGCCCCCGTCAGGTCCGTGCTCCAGCCGCAGGTCAAGGGGCTCGGCGACCTGGAGCCCGTGGCGCTGAGCACCGGACAGAGCGCCGATCTGAACGAGATCGTCGAGGCGCTGGCCGCGGCCGCCTACTCCCGGGTCGAACTCGTCGAGAAGCGCGGCGAGTTCGCCGTGCGCGGCGGCATCCTCGACGTCTTCCCGCCGACCGAGGAACACCCCCTGCGCGTCGAGTTCTGGGGCGACGACGTCGAGGAGATCCGCTACTTCAAGGTCGCCGACCAGCGCTCCCTGGAGGTCGCCGAGCACGGCCTGTGGGCGGCGCCCTGCCGTGAGCTGCTGCTCACCGACCAGGTGCGCGAGCGCGCCGCCGCCCTCGCCCAGGAACACCCCGAGCTGGGCGAACTCCTGGGCAAGATCGCCGAGGGCATCGCGGTCGAGGGCATGGAGTCCCTCGCCCCGGTCCTCGTCGACGACATGGAGCTGCTGCTCGACGTGCTGCCCGGGGGCTCCATGGCCGTGGTGTGCGACCCGGAGCGGGTGCGCACGCGCGCGGCCGACCTGGTGGCCACGTCGCAGGAGTTCCTCCAGGCGTCGTGGGCGGCCACGGCCGGCGGCGGCGAGGCCCCCATCGACGTGAACGCGGCGTCCCTGCGGTCCATCGCCGACGTCCGCGACCGGGCGCGCGAGCTGGACATGATGTGGTGGTCCGTCTCCCCGTTCGCCGCCGACGAGGAGCTGGGCTCCGACACCCTCAAGCTCGGCATGCACGCCCCCGAGTCGTACCGCGGCGACACCGCGCGGGCGCTCGCCGACACCAAGGGCTGGCTGTCCGACGGCTGGCGCACCGTCTACGTCACCGAGGCGCACGGCCCCGCAGCCCGCACCGTCGAGGTGCTCGGCGGCGAAGGAGTCCCGGCTCGCCTCGACCAGGACCTCACCGAGCTCGCCCCGGCGGTCGTGCAGGTCTCCTGCGGCTCCATCGACTACGGCTTCGTGGATCCGGCCCTGAAGCTGGCGGTCCTCACCGAGACGGACCTGACCGGCCAGAAGGCGGCGGGCAAGGACGGCCAGCGCATGCCGGCCCGCCGCCGCAAGACGATCGACCCGCTCACCCTCGAGTCCGGCGACTACATCGTCCACGAGCAGCACGGCGTGGGCCGCTACATCGAGATGGTGCAGCGCACGGTCCAGGGCGCGACCCGCGAGTACCTCGTCGTCGAATACGCACCCGCCAAGCGCGGCCAGCCCGGCGACCGCCTCTACATCCCCACCGACCAGCTGGAGCAGATCACCAAGTACGTCGGCGGCGAGGCCCCGACGCTGCACCGGCTCGGCGGCGCGGACTGGACGAAGACGAAGGCCCGCGCGAAGAAGGCGGTCAAGGAGATCGCCGCGGACCTGATCAAGCTGTACTCGGCGCGCATGGCGGCGCCCGGCCACTCCTTCGGCCCGGACACGCCCTGGCAGCGCGAGCTGGAGGACGCCTTCCCGTACGTGGAGACGCCCGACCAGCTCACGACCATCGCCGAGGTCAAGGAGGACATGGAGAAGACGGTCCCGATGGACCGCCTGATCTGCGGCGACGTCGGCTACGGCAAAACAGAAATCGCTGTTCGCGCAGCCTTCAAGGCCGTCCAGGACGGCAAGCAGGTCGCGGTCCTCGTGCCCACGACCCTCCTCGTCCAGCAGCACTTCGGCACGTTCTCCGAGCGTTACTCCCAATTCCCCGTGAACGTACGGGCGCTGTCGCGCTTCCAGACGGAGACCGAGTCGAAGGCCACCCTGGAGGGCCTGCGCGACGGGGCGGTCGACCTCGTCATCGGCACGCACCGCCTGTTCTCCTCCGAGACGAAGTTCAAGGACCTCGGACTGGTCATCGTCGACGAGGAGCAGCGCTTCGGCGTCGAGCACAAGGAGCAGCTGAAGAAGCTCCGCGCGAACGTCGACGTCCTCACGATGTCCGCGACCCCCATCCCCCGTACGCTCGAAATGGCCGTCACCGGCATCCGCGAGATGTCGACGATCACCACGCCGCCGGAGGAGCGCCACCCGGTGCTCACCTTCGTGGGCCCGTACGAGGAGAAGCAGATCGGCGCCGCCGTCCGCCGTGAACTGCTGCGCGAGGGCCAGGTCTTCTACATCCACAACCGCGTCGAGTCCATCGACCGCGCGGCGGCCCGCCTGCGCGACATCATCCCCGAGGCGCGTATCGCGACGGCCCACGGCCAGATGTCCGAACAGGCCCTGGAGCAGGTGGTCGTGGACTTCTGGGAGAAGAAGTTCGACGTCCTCGTCTCGACGACGATCGTCGAGTCGGGCATCGACATCTCCAATGCGAATACGTTGATCGTCGAGCGCGGCGACAACTTCGGTCTCAGCCAGCTCCACCAGCTGCGCGGCCGCGTCGGCCGAGGCCGCGAGCGCGGTTACGCGTACTTCCTGTACCCGCCGGAGAAGCCGCTCACCGAGACCGCGCACGAGCGTCTCGCCACCATCGCCCAGCACACGGAGATGGGCGCGGGCATGTACGTGGCGATGAAGGACCTGGAGATCCGCGGAGCGGGCAACCTGCTCGGCGGCGAGCAGTCGGGCCACATCGCGGGCGTCGGCTTCGACCTCTACATCCGCATGGTCGGCGAGGCGGTGGCCGACTACCGGGCCGCCGTCGAGGGCGGCGTCGAGGAGGAGCCGCCCCTGGACGTCAAGATCGAGCTCCCGGTCGACGCCCACGTCCCGCACGACTACGCGCCGGGTGAGCGGCTCAGGCTGCAGGCCTACCGCGCCATCGCCTCCGTGAACACGGAAGCGGACGTCAGGGCGGTCCGCGAGGAGCTCACCGACCGCTACGGCAAGCTGCCCGAGCCGGTCGAGAACCTGCTGCTCGTCGCAGGCCTGCGCATGTTCGCGCGGGCGTGCGGCGTCGGCGAGATCGTCCTCCAGGGCAACAACATCCGCTTCGCCCCCGTGGAGCTGAGGGAGTCGCAGGAGCTGCGTCTCAAGCGCCTCTACCCGGGCACGGTCATCAAGGCGGCGGCGCACCAGGTGCTCGTCCCGCGCCCGAAGACCGCGAAGGTGGGCGGCAAGCCGCTGGTCGGACGCGAACTCCTGGGCTGGGTCGGCGAGTTCTTGACGTCGATCCTCGGTTCGTAGCGAGGGCGCGTTCAGCCGGCCGTGCCTGCCGGGTCTTCGGAGGCATGGCCGGTCTGCTTCCGCGCGCCCCGGTGCGCCCGGGTGACGGGTGCGTTCACCCGATACGGTGACACCGAAACCGGACTAGCAGGGGGGAGCGTCGTGATGCGAGGCGCTGGGCGGGCCGTCGCCGCCGTACTGGTGACCGTGGCCGCCGCCACCGGCTGCACCGTGGAGCAGCAGGGCGGGTCGGGGTCGGGGCCCGAGTACAAGGCGGGCAGTGCCCTCGACGCCGTGAACTCGCTGACCGTCAAGGGGCGGGCACCCAAGACCGGTTACGACCGGGGCCGCTTCGGCAGCGCCTGGGCCGACACCGATTCGAACGGCTGCGACACCCGGGACGACATACTCAAGCGGGACCTGACGGGGGTGAAGTTCCGCGACGGGCGCTGCATGGTCGTGTCGGGGACGCTCGCGTCCGACCCGTACACCGGCAAGGAGATCGCGTTCGCGCGCGGCCGCAGCCAGGTCGACAT
Source organism: Streptomyces sp. NPDC055140 (assembly GCF_053607285.1). Taxonomy (NCBI): domain Bacteria; kingdom Bacillati; phylum Actinomycetota; class Actinomycetes; order Kitasatosporales; family Streptomycetaceae; genus Streptomyces; species Streptomyces sp. NPDC055140. Next base: position 140,682 of record NZ_JBSGTG010000015.1, read on the forward strand.
CGACCATCTGGTGGCCCTCTCCGACGCCTGGCAGAAGGGCGCCCAGAAGTGGGACCCGAGCAAGCGCATCGCCCTGGCCAACGACCCGCTCAACCTCCTCGCGGTCGACGCGGGCCCCAACCGCAGCAAGGGTGAGGGCGATACGGCGACCTGGCTGCCGCCCCGCAAGGGGTACCGGTGCACCTATGTCGCCGGGCAGGTCGCCGTGAAGAAGAAGTACGGGCTGTGGGTGACGGCCGGTGAGCGGGACGCCATGAAGCGGGTGCTGTCGACCTGCCCCGACCAGGCGCTGCCCACGGGCGGCAACCCGACGTCGGCGCCGGAGCGCTTCCACGCCAAGTGACCGCGTGCGCAGGACGGTTCAGCCGTCCAGCTTGTCGAGGTCGACGATGTCCTTGTCGGCCGGCGGCGCGGCCTTGACCGGCTTGTCGTAGTCCGAGAACGTGAGCGAGGCCGGCTCCTTGGCGGACTTGGTGACGAGCTTGAGCACGTACGGCTTGCCCTCGGTCGCGACGTAGAGCGTGAACTCGTCCTTGCCGTCGGTCTCGGTGACCGTGAACGCGGGCGCGCCGTCGACCGTCGTCGCCCTTCCCTTGCGGGCGAGGGTGTCATTGCTCTTGAACTCGGCGAGCATCGAGTCGAGGTCGCAGAAGTCCGCCATGTCCTTGGCGTCGGGGCTGTCCGCCTTCGACTTCATCCAGCGGCCCGCGAGCATCTTCACGACGGCGTCGGTGTCCGCCTTGGACTCGCCCTCGCTCTGGGCGCGCAGGAACGCCTCGTCGGACTTGAGGTACACGGTCGGGCCCGTCTTGATCAGGTCGACCTTGCCCTGCCCCTGCATGCCCATCGAGCCGGTGCACTCGCCCTTCTTGTCGAGGGCGACGTCGAGGGCGATCTGCCCGCCGTCCCCGTCGGCCGTGTTGCCCTTGATGGTGAGGGACCTGGCGCCGCGGGTGGCCTTCATCGCCTTGTTGGCGATCTGCGGTCCCGACAGGTCGGCGAAGGGGGCCTTGGGCTTGTCGCCCGGGCCCGCGGCGTCACCGGGGCCGCCGGGCCCGCAGGCGGTGAGCGAGAGGGTGGCCGTGACGGCGGTGAGGCAGAGGGCGGCAAGTGTGTTGCGGCGCATGGGAGTTCCCCGGGTGAGTGGTTGAGGTGGTGGAGGCGGAGCGGTGGTGTACGGCCGTCAGAAGTTGCCGTTGGTGATGATTTCGCCGTCGGCGTCGTACACCGTGACGAGGCCGTTCTTGCTGTCCTTCCAGTCCGCGAACGCGGAGGCGATCAGCTTGGAGGGGCCGGAGCCCTCGCCCATCAGTCCGCCGGTGAAGTCGGTGTAGACGTCGGCGCTGTCGAGGATGTCGTTCTGCCGGTCGGCGCCCTGGACCTTGAGGACGTGGGCGACGGCTTCCTTCTCCTTGGGCGTGCCGTTCTTCGTCACGAAGGCCTTGAACTGCTCGGCCTGCGAGGCCTTCGACGTGGCCTTGTCGCCGGAGTCGGACTTGGTGTCGGCGGCTTTGCCGGCCTTGTCGCCGGAGCCGCCCGCGTTCTTGTCCGCGGCGGCCGAAGTGCCGCCGTTGTTTCCCCTGTCGCCGTTGCCGCCGTCACCCGAGTTCGCCGATACGACACCGATCACGACGATCCCGACGACCGCACCCAGCGCGACCTTGGTCTTCATGCCCATGGCTGATCCCCCCCACAGAAGGCGGCCCTCCGATTCCGGCGACCGCTCGTTTCGATGAGTCAATAAGAGCAGAGCTTGTGAACCGAGTCAACACGGTTCACAAGGTCGAGTATGTACACGCTCGTGAATGGGGCGCTTATGCGTTCACGGGTATGCTCGGCGCCACAGTCATGTGGGGGAGCCGAGGGGAGCACGCCGGGTGCAGGACAACGCCACAGAAGTGACCGCGGCCGGGATCGCCCGGCTCGCGGGGGTCGGCCGCGCCGCCGTCAGCAACTGGCGCCGCCGCCACCCCGACTTCCCCAAGCCTGTCGGCGGGACCGAGACCAGCCCCTCGTTCGCCCTCACCGACGTCGAGAACTGGCTGCGCGAGCAGGGCAAGCTCGCCGAGGTCCCGCTGCGTGAACGCGTCTGGCAGCAGCTCGCCGGGCACCCCGCGGGTCCCGGCGTCGCGCTCCTGCACGCCGGCTGCGCCCTGCTCCTCGTGCACGACCGGCCCACCGACTGGCTCGAACTCGCCGCGGCCTCCGACGAGCACCTCGCCCAGCGCCTCCCGGCCGCCCTCGACGACGTCCTGACCCCGCGCTTCGGCCCCCGCGACGAGCGCGCGGTGCGCCTGCCCGACAACGGGCTCCTGCCCTCCGTCCCGCTGCTGCGCGGCGCCGCCGAACTCGCCGCGGAACTGGGCGCCCGCCAGACGTACGAGTTCCTGCTCGGCCGTCATCTCGACGCCAACCCGCGCCAGTACACGCTCACGCCCGCGGGCCCCGCCCAGCTCATGGCCGCCCTCGCCGGACCCGCCCGCACCGTTCTCGACCCGGCCTGCGGCACCGGCGCCCTGCTGCGCGCCGTGCGCGACCTCTCACCCGAGCCGGACCAGCGCCTCTACGGCCAGGACAGCGCCGCCGACCTCGCCGCCCTCACCGCGCTCCGTCTCGCGCTCGGCACCCCGGCCGCCGACGGCGCCACCGTGCGCACCGCGGCCGGCGACACCCTGCGTGCCGACGCGTTCCCCGACATCCGCGCCGACGCCGTGCTCGCCCACCCGCCGTTCAACGAACGCAACTGGGGTCACGACGAACTCGCCTACGACGCCCGCTGGGAGTACGGCTTCCCGGCCCGCACCGAGTCCGAACTCGCCTGGATCCAGCACGCGTTGGCCCGCCTGCGCGACGGCGGCACCGCCGTCCTGCTGATGCCGCCCGCCGCCGCCTCCCGCCGCTCGGGCCGCCGCATCCGTGCCGACCTGTTGCGCCGCGGCGCCCTGCGTGCCGTGATCGCCCTGCCCGCGGGCTCCGTCCCGCCCAACAACATCCCGCTGCACCTGTGGGTCCTGCGCAGGCCCGGCGCCGGCACACCGCCCGCGCCGGAACTCCTCCTCGTCGAGACGACCGGGGGCGGCCCGGCGGGCTCCGGCGACGGACGCGACAAGCTGCCGTGGGAGCAGGTCCAGCAAGCCGTCCTCGACGCCTGGCGGCCCTTCGACCGCGACGGCACGATCGAGGAACTGCCCGGCATCGCCCGCTCCGTGCCCGTGATCGAGCTGCTCGACGACGAGGTCGACCTAGCGCCCGCGCGCCGGCTGCCGCCCCCGGCCGCGGGCGGCGGCGCCGAGGAGCTCGCCGCGGTCCGCACCCGCCTCGGCGACACCCTGCGCCTCACCGCCGACCGCGCCCCCGACACCCCGCCCGCCGCGCAGAGCCCGGCCCGCTGGCCGCAGACGACGGTGGGTGAACTCGCCCGCGCGGGCGCACTGTTGCTGCGGACCGCCACGGCGATCGCGGCGGCATCGGGGCCCGCCACCGGCGGTTCCGCGCGCGTGCCCGTCCTCACCGACCACGACGTCCTCGCCGGAACCGCACCCTCCGGCTCGCCCCAGGGCGGCGACGAGGAGCCCGTACTCGTCGAAGCGGGTGACGTCGTCGTGCCGCTGGCGGGCGGCGGGGCGGTCGTCCGCGTCGTCGACGAGGCCACCGCGGGCGCCGCGCTCGGCCGCGGCCTGACGCTGCTGCGCCCCGACCGGGACGCGCTCGACCCCTGGTTCCTCGCCGGGTTCCTGCGCGGCACCGCCAACAACCGGCAGGCCAGCAGCTTCGCGTCCACGGCTACGCGCCTGGACGTGCGCCGCCTCCAACTCCCGCGCCTGCCGCTCGCCGACCAGCGCCGCTACGGCGAACGCTTCCGCGCCCTGGCCGGGTTCGAGGACGCCCTGCGCCAGGCCGCGCGCCTCGGCGAACAGCTCGTGCGGGGCCTGCACGACGGACTGACGGACGGCACACTCGGCCCCGAGTGACGCGTTCGACATCCGTACGGCAACGGTTCCGTACAACCCGGCGCGGGTTGTCGGAGTCGGCCTATACGCTCGACACACAAAGGACCCGTCAGCAGGAGCAGCAGGAGAAACCATGCACGGCCAGGGCTACATGCCACCGCCACAGCGCCCGTCGCATGGCGTGCAGATCGGTTTGCGCGTCCTGTTCGTGGCGCTCGCCGTGCTGAGCATCGGCTTCCTCGCGTGGGCGGCGCTGCTGCGCCTCGCGCTGACGACGCGCAGCAGGACGGACTGGATCATCTTCGCGTCCGTCGCCGCGCTCCAGACCGGCACGGTCTCGCTGCTCGCCACGGACCCGGGCGTCGACGAGTTCACGACGTGGCGGGGCGACGCGGGCATGACGATCCTCCTGATCACGCTCGCCGGAGTCGTCTCGTACTACCTCGTGGCCGACATCCGCCACGGCCGCAAGGGGCGCCTCGGGTTCTACGGCGGCTACGCAAGCGGGTACCAGCCGCTGCAGCAGCCGCACCAGCAACCCCCGCACCAGCAACCCGCGTACGGGTATCCGCAAGCGCAGCACTACGCGCAGCCCGCGCCGCAGCCCGCGCCGCCGTCGACGCCGCCCGTGCACGACCAGCTCACCCAGACCGCGGGCCCGGCCCCCACGCCCGTGCCCACCCCCGCCCCGCAGCCCCAGGCGCCGCCGCCCCACCGCATCGACCAGGTCCGCGCGGAGCTCGACGAACTCAGCGACTACCTGCGAAAGCAGGAAGGCGGACGGTGACCCACCCCCTGAACGCGTCCGGCGGACAACTCGTCGCCGGGCGCTACGAGCTGTCCACCCTCATCGGCCAGGGCGGCATGGGCCAGGTCTGGACGGCGTACGACCAGCGGCTCGACCGGCGCGTCGCCGTGAAGCTGCTGCGCCCCGACCGCGTCGCCGGCCAGGAGGCCGACGAGCTGCGCCGCCGCTTCGTGCGCGAGTGCCGCGTCACGGCCCAGGTCGACCACCCCGGCCTGGTCACCGTCCACGACGCGGGCACCCAGGGCGAGGACCTCTACCTCGTCATGCAGTACGTGGACGGGGCCGACCTCTCCGACCACCTCGCCGAGCACGACCCCTACCCGTGGCAGTGGGCGGTCTCCGTCGCGGCCCAGCTGTGCGCCGTCCTGTGCGCGGTGCACGCCGTGCCGATCGTGCACCGCGACCTCAAGCCGCGGAACGTGATGGTCAAGCAGGACGGCACCGTCACCGTCCTCGACCTCGGCGTCGCCTCTGTGCTCGACACCGACACCACCCGCCTCACCCACACCGGCTCCCCCATCGGCAGCCCCGCCTACATGGCGCCCGAACAGGCCATGGGCGGCGCGGTGGGCCCCTACACGGACCTGTACGCGCTCGGGGTGCTGCTGCACGAACTCCTCAGCGGAGACGTCCCGTTCGCGGGCTCCACCGCCCTCGGCGTCCTGCACCGCCACCTCTACGAGCCGCCCCTGCCGGTCCGTCGCCTGCGCCCCGAGGTCCCCGAACCCCTGGAAGCGCTCGTCCTGCGCCTGCTCGCCAAGGACCCGCAGCACCGGCCCGCCTCCGCGCAGGAGACGTACGAGGCCCTGCTCCCGCTGCTGCCCGCGCGCGGCGTACCGAGCGGCGGCCCCCTCGACCCGACCCGCCCCTTCCTGCGCCCGCACGCCCCCTGGCCGGACCGCGCCCGCACCCCCGCCCCGCAGCCCGCCGCGCCCACGCCCCACACCGACAAGCCGGACGTCGCGGGCGCCGTCGACGAGGTCAAGCGCCTCCTCGGCGAGGGCCGCATCACGCAGGCCGTCGACATCCTCGGCGCGATCCTGCCCGCCGCCGCGGCCCAGCACGGCGAGCACTCACCGGTCGTCCGGACCCTGCGCAAGCAGTACGCCGCGACGCTCATGGACGACGGTCAGTACCGCCGCGCCCTGCCCGAGCTGCGCCGCCTCGCCGACGAGCGCTCCGCCGAGGCGGGCCAGGCCGACCCGCAGTCCCTCCAGTTCCGCTACGAGGCCGCGCAGTGCCTGGAACAGCTCGGCGAACCGGCCGCCGCCCTCGCCGAATACCGGGCACTGCTCCCGTACTACGAGAACCAGTACGCGACGACGGACATCACGCTGCCCCTCGAAGTCCGGCGCCGCATCGGCCACTTGCTCCTCGCGCTCGGCGACCGGGCCGCCGCGCACGACACCCTCGTACGTCTGCTGCACGACGCGGAGCGCCTCCACGGGCCGGGACACCCGTTCCCGGCCGAAATCCGCCGCACCTTGCAGTGGCTGGGGCAGGTCCGGGGCTGAGCCGGGGCGGGCCGGGCGCGGCGGAGTGCCTCAACTCCCGACGAATCGTTGGGTCGAATAGGTGGCCGAGAGCACGGCCACTGCCTAACATCGATCACCGCCGGACTTTGTGCACCGACGCACAAACTCTTCGCAGGGAGGCCCACCTTGCATCGCCGCAACAGCCGCTGCACCGCGCTCGTCCTCTCCATCGCCGCCGTAGCCGCGGTCCCCCTCCTCACCGCCTGCGGCGACGACGCGCATCCCGGCGCCGCGGCCGTCGTGGGCAGCGACCGCATCACCGTCTCCCAGCTGGAGAACCGGGTCAACGAGGTGCGCGATGCCCAGCAGGCCGCCACCAAGGACGACCAGCAGTACGAGCAGGCCATCGCCAAGTCCGGCAGCCTCACCCGGAACACGCTGCACTCCATGGTCTTCGACCGGGTCCTGCACCGCGCGGCCGCCGACGCGGGCGTCAAGGTGAGCCGCAAGCAGGTCCAGGAGCGGGAAGCCGCGATGGCGCAGCAGGCCGGCGGCGTCCGGCAGATGCGGCTCGCCCTGCTCGAGCAGTACAACATCGCGCCCGAGCGCATCACGGACAGCGCCCGCACCGATCTTGAGGTCATGGGCCTCGCCCAGAAGGTCGGCGCGAACATGCAGTCCCAGTCCGAGAGCGACCAGGCCCCCTTCTGGAAGGCGCTCGACCAGGCCTCCAAGGAGCTGAACGTCGACCTGAACCCGCGCTACGGCACCTGGGACATCGCCAAGAGCCACGGCCGCGCCGACGCGAAGACGCCGTGGGTACGCGAGGTCACGTCCCCGAAGACGGGGGACGAGCAGACGGCGTAGGGCCTCTCGCCCTGGGGCGCGGCGGGCGGCCTGGGTTACGTTCGAGGCGTGAACGCCGAGAACGCACCCGCCGCCGCCCCGACCGGCCGCATCATCCTGCTCACCACCAGCCACCGCGTCGCACCCGGCCTGCTGTCCTGGTCGGCCTGGCAGCTCCTGCACGCCGCCGACGAGGTGCTGTGCGCCGACGCCGCGCACCCGCAGCTGCCATATCTGCGGGAGGCCGGCATCGAGGTGCGGGAGGCGGCGCCGACGGCCCACGAGCTCGTCGACGCCTGTGCCGGGGGCCGCACCGTCGTGATCGTCGCCACCGCCGAGGGCGACCGCCGCCTGACCGACGGCCTGGCCGCGCTCGCCGGCTCGGGCCGCGTCGCGATGCCCGACCTGGAACTGCTCCCGGCCTCCTACGACCTGCCGGGCGCCCGCCTCCTCGACCTGGTCCAGGTCATGGACCGCATCCGCCGCGAGTGCCCGTGGTCCTCGCAGCAGACCCACAAGGGCCTGGCGAAGTACGCGATCGAGGAGGCGTACGAACTCGTCGAGGCGATCGAGGACGGCGACCGGGACGAGCTGCGCGAGGAGCTCGGGGACGTGCTCCTCCAGGTCGTCTTCCACGCCCGGATCGCCGAGGAGGCCTCCGGTGAGGAAGGGGACGAGGCGTTCTCCGTGGACGACGTCGCCGGCGGCATCGTCGAGAAGCTCATCCACCGCCACCCGCACGTCTTCGGCGACGACACGGCGCTCACGCCGGAGGACGTGAAGGAGCACTGGCTGCGCACGAAGGCCGTGGAGAAGCAGCGCGAGTCCGTCACGGACGGGGTGCCGGTGGGACAGCCCGGCCTCGCGCTCGCGGCCAAGCTGGGGTCGAGGGTCCGCACGGCCGGCCTCGACGTATCCCTCCCGTCCGGCGAGGGCGTCGGCTACGAACTGCTCGCGCTGGCCCTGCGCGCCGAGGCCGACGGCGTCGACCCGGAAGCGGCGCTGCGGGCGGCGGCGCGGGCGTACCGGGACGCGATCCGCGCCGCGGAGGGACCGGCCTAGGGCCTTTCGTCCGAACCTGTCGGCGGTGGGGTCCGGCCGGAGGGGCGCCCCGCGCCGGATACCGTCGACGCGTGACCGACAAGCCCGCGCAGCGCACCGCTCCCGAACTCTTCACTTGGGAGTTCGCCACCGATCCGTACCCGGCCTACGCCTGGCTGCGCGAGCACTCGCCCGTTCACCGCACGACGCTCCCCAGCGGTGTCGAGGCCTGGCTGGTCACGCGGTACGCGGACGCGAAGCAGGCGCTGGCCGACCAGCGCCTGTCCAAGAACCCCGCACACCACGACGAGCCCGCCCACGCCAAGGGCAAGACCGGCATCCCGGGCGAGCGCAAGGCCGAGCTGATGACTCATCTGCTCAACATCGACCCGCCGGACCACACGCGCCTGCGCCGCCTCGTCTCGAAGGCGTTCACCCCGCGCCGGGTGGCCGAATTCGCCCCCCGCGTACAGGAGTTGACCGACCGGCTCATCGACGAGTTCGCCGCCAAGGGCGAGGCGGACCTCATCCACGACTTCGCCTTCCCGCTCCCCATCTACGCGATCTGCGACCTGCTGGGCGTCCCGCGCGAGGACCAGGACGACCTGCGGGACTGGGCGGGCATGATGATCCGCCACGGCAAGGGCCCGCGCGGCGGAGTCGCCCGCGCCGTGAAGAAGATCCGGAACTACCTCGTCGAGCTCATCCACCGCAAGCGGGACGAGCCCGGCGACGACCTGATCTCCGGCCTCATCCGCGCCTCCGACCACGGTGAGCACCTCACCGAGAACGAGGCTGCGGCGATGGCTTTCATCCTTCTGTTCGCCGGTTTCGAGACCACCATCAACCTCATCGGCAACGGCACATACGCCCTGCTCACCCACCCCGAGCAGCGCGAGCGGCTCCAGCGGTCGCTGGTCCCCGGCGCCGCCGAACCCGGGCTTCTGGAGACCGGCGTCGAGGAACTCCTGCGCTACGACGGCCCGGTGGAGCTCGCCACCTGGCGCTTCGCGACCGAGCCGCTGACCGTCGGCGGGCAGGACATCGCAGCCGGCGACCCCGTCCTCGTGGTGCTCGCCGCCGCCGACCGTGACCCGGCGCGCTTCGACGAGCCCGACACCCTCGACCTCTCCCGGCGTGACAATCAGCACCTCGGATACGGGCACGGCATCCACTACTGCCTCGGCGCCCCTCTCGCGCGCCTGGAAGGACAGACCGCCCTCGCCACGCTTCTGACGCGCCTTCCGGACCTGCGACTCGCGGGGGAACCTGCCGATTTGCGCTGGCGTGGCGGGCTCATCATGCGGGGATTGCGCACGCTTCCGGTCGAGTTCACGCCGCATCAGGAAGGCCCGGACAAAGCCCCGTAACTGACAGCCCGTCAAGACTGTGACTTTCACGTGATCTCGGCTGCATCGACTTGTGACAAGCGTTCGACTCCCGCTACGTTCACCAGTCATCGCGGCACCACCCGCCGCAGCATTCCCCGAGCCCCCGAAAGGCGCCTCCATGCTCACCGGGAACGGTCGTCACCGTCGCCCCCGCCAGGCTCCCGCGCTCATCGTCGCCGCGGGCGTGGCCGGCTCCGCCATCGCGATCCCCCTGCTCGGCGCGACCAGCGCGAGCGCCGCGTCGACGGCCACGTGGGACAAGCTCGCCGAGTGCGAGAGCGGCGGCTCCTGGAGCGCCGATCCGGGCAACGGCTATTACGGCGGGCTCCAGTTCTCACAGGAGACCTGGGAGGGCTACGGCGGCCTCGACTTCGCGCCGCGCGCCGACCAGGCCAGCCGCTCGCAGCAGATAGCCGTCGCCGAGAAGGTCCTCGCCGACCAGGGCCCGCGGGCATGGCCGGTCTGCTCGGTCACCTCGGGCCTCACGACGGACGACGCGGCGGCCGAGGTCGATCCCGGGGCGGCCCTGCCGACCCCGTCCGCGTCCGCCGGCGACTCCGGCAGTGACGACGCGGCGAACGGCGGCACCGCGAAGGGCGACGCGAGCGACGAGCCGGCGGACTCCGCGTCCTCGGGCGCGAAGGGTGACTCCCGAGAGAAGAATCACGACGACTCGGGTGATACCGCAGGTAACACCGCAAAAGACTCCAAGGGCGGCAAGTCCGGCCAGGACGGCTCGACTTCGACCTCCGGCACGCCCTCGTCGGAGGCCTCCGACGGCTCGGACTCCGCCACTTCGCCCGCCTCCGGCCGGCACCGCGGTGACGCCGCCGAGGACGACGCCGCGGGCTCCTCGCGCGCCGACGACGGCTCGGGCCGCCACGCCTCGCGCGGTGGCGAAAGCGGACGCAAGGGAGCGAATGCGGACGAAGGCTCCTATACCGTGCGTGCCGGCGACAATCTCTGGGACATCGCCGACACCCATGACGTGGACGGCGGATGGGCCGCTCTGTACGCCGAGAACAAGAAGACGGTCGGCACCGATCCCGACCTCATCCTTCCTGGTCAGAGTCTGGATCTTGGGCTCGAATCGGGCGAAAAGTAGCGGCAGTTCGGGGTTAATGTCCGCTTTGGTGAGAGTGAGAGATGGGTCTCAAAGGCCCTGATCGTCTTTGAAATTCCGGCGATCCACTGCTTACGGTCATCACCGCTCGCCACAGCGGGCCCCGTCGGATGTCACGCCGAATCCTGCCAATGTCCGTACGGGAACAGTCGTCGCGTAAGCGCCGTAGGCAGGAGCGGGGGACCCAAGGTAAGTGCCGGCCCCGGCCGTCGAGAGACGGCCGAACGACCGGCTTGGGGTTAAGTCGCACGCAGGACGTGCGACCGGGCACTCATCCGGCCCGAACCCGACAGCTCACCTCGTAGGCGTCGGTGAGGGGATCTCTCGATGCTGTTTTCCAGCAAGGGCAAGCACCGCCGCCCGTCCAAGGCCGTTCGCGTCGCCACGCTCGCCGGTGTCGCCGGTGCCGCTGTCGCCGTCCCGCTGATGGGTGCCACCGGCGCCTCCGCCGCCACCGCCTCCGAGTGGGACGCGGTCGCGCAGTGCGAGGCCGGCGGCAACTGGTCGATCAACACGGGCAACGGCTACTACGGCGGCCTCCAGTTCTCCTCGTCCACGTGGGCCGCGTACGGCGGCACCGCGTACGCCTCCACCGCCGACAAGGCCTCCAAGGCGCAGCAGATAGCCGTCGCCGAGAAGGTCCTGGCCAGCCAGGGCAAGGGTGCCTGGCCGAGCTGCGGCGTGGGCCTGTCCGCCGCCTCGACCGGCTCCGCCCCGGCCGCCACCCCGCAGCCGGAGCGCAAGGCCGAGCAGCCGACCACCCGCAGTCAGGAGCGCACGGCGCCTGCCGCCCCGAAGCAGGAGTCGAAGAAGACCGTCGAGACCTCGACCGGCAAGAAGGTCAAGAAGGGCGACGGCGAGTACAAGGTGAAGGCCGGCGACACCCTCAGCACCATCGCCGAGGCGCACCACACCAAGGGCGGCTGGGTGAAGCTCTTCAAGCTGAACAAGGACATCGTCGAGGACGCCGACCTGATCTACCCGGGCCAGCAGCTCCACCTCAAGTAGGTAATAGAGGAGAGCGGCAGCCCCCAGGCCGCTCGGGTACCGGCTTTCGGCGGACGGCCGGTACCAGCCCCCCCCCAAGGACTCCCCGCCCCGGGTGCGCATTCCCCCGTCGCGCCCGGGGCGGGGCTTTGGTGTGTGAGGGGTCCTGGGCTTTCGTCCGTTGTCGGCCGGGACTTTTTGTTCCGTTCGGAAACAATTCGCTCTCGGTTTTGTCCACGGGCCGGTCGGTCGGCTGGCCGGTGCCCGGAGCCGGATAGGCTCAGGTGTTGCCGGACCATGCGGCCCGGCGTAGTTGCGTCACATCCCAGAAGGAGATGCTCGTGCCGTCCATCGACGTCGTCGTAGCCCGGGAAATCCTGGACTCCCGAGGCAACCCCACGGTCGAGGTCGAGGTCGGCCTCGACGACGGCAGCACCGGTCGTGCCGCTGTCCCGTCCGGTGCGTCCACCGGCGCGTTCGAGGCCATCGAACTCCGCGACGGTGACCCGAACCGCTACCAGGGCAAGGGTGTCGAGAAGGCCGTCCTCGCCGTCATCGAGCAGATCGGCCCGGAGCTCGTCGGCTACGACGCCACCGAGCAGCGCCTGATCGACCAGGCGATGTTCGACCTGGACGCCACCGACAACAAGGGCTCGCTCGGCGCCAACGCCATCCTCGGCGTCTCCCTCGCCGTCGCGCACGCCGCCTCCGAGGCCAGCGACCTGCCGCTGTTCCGCTACCTCGGCGGTCCGAACGCGCACCTGCTGCCCGTCCCGATGATGAACATCCTCAACGGTGGGTCGCACGCCGACTCCAACGTCGACATCCAGGAGTTCATGATCGCGCCGATCGGCGCGGAGTCCTTCTCCGAGGCCCTTCGCTGGGGCGCCGAGGTCTACCACACCCTCAAGAAGGTGCTGAAGACCAAGGGTCTGTCCACCGGCCTGGGCGACGAGGGCGGCTTCGCCCCGAACCTCGGCTCGAACCGCGCGGCCCTCGACCTCATCGTCGAGGCCATCAAGCAGGCCGGTTACGTCCCTGGCGAGCAGATCGCGCTCGCCCTCGACGTCGCCGCGTCCGAGTTCTACAAGGACGGCAAGTACGAGTTCGAGGGCAAGTCCCGCTCGGCCGCCGAGATGACCGAGTACTACGAGGAGCTCGTCTCCGCGTACCCGCTGGTCTCCATCGAGGACCCGCTGTACGAGGACGACTGGGCCGGCTGGAACGTCATCACCGAGAAGCTGGGCGACAAGGTCCAGATCGTCGGCGACGACCTCTTCGTCACCAACCCCGAGCGCCTCGCCCGCGGCATCGAGGAGGGCTCCGCCAACGCCCTGCTCGTCAAGGTCAACCAGATCGGTTCGCTGACCGAGACCCTGGACGCCGTCGAGATGGCCCAGCGCAACGGCTTCAAGTGCATGATGTCCCACCGCTCCGGCGAGACCGAGGACGTCACCATCGCCGACCTCGCCGTCGCGGTGAACTGCGGTCAGATCAAGACCGGCGCCCCGGCCCGCTCGGACCGCGTCGCCAAGTACAACCAGCTCCTGCGCATCGAGGAGATCCTCGACGACGCCGCGGTCTACGCCGGCCGCAGCGCATTTCCCCGCTTCAAGGGCTGAGCACACCCCTAAGGCACTGCCTTAGGAAGCGTCGTACGTACGTCCCCGCACCCGGTCCCGTACCGTGTGCGGGGACGTACGCACGTAAAGGGGAGGCGCGAACATGGCCGGGAGAGTCCGGGACAGGGACCGTGACCGGTTCTCCACCGCGACCCGGCTGCGTCTGCTCGGCGAGCAGACCGCCGAGCGCGTCTACCGCTCCCAGACCAGACGTCAGGCCCGCCGCTCCCGCCTCACCGGCCGCGCGGCACTCCTGGCCCTCGTCCTGTGCACCCTGGTCGTCGCGCTCGCCTACCCCATAAGGCAGTACGTGTCCCAGCGCGGGGAGATCGCCGACCTCCGGCGCCGGCAGCAGGAGGCCCAGAGCAGGGTCGACAGGCTGCGCGACGAGAAGGCACGCTGGCAGGACGACTCGTACGCCGAGCAGCGGATCCGCGACCGGCTCCACCTGGTGATTCCGGGCGAGACCGGCTACGTCGCGCGCGACCCCGCCGCGGCGAAGCGCACCCGCTCCGAGGGGAGCGCGGAGGGCCGGCCCTGGTACTCGAACGTCTGGGACGGCGTCGACAAGGCCGACCGCCCAGACAACTGACCCGCCCTCACCGAAGCCCGAAGCCTCGAAGCCCGAATCCGCAGTACCCCCACCGAAGTTCACTGAAGGAAAGCCCCCAGGCATGGACACGCCCCCGCCCCAGACCGAGCCGACCGCGCCCACGGACGCCGACATCCAGGCGTTCAAGGAGCAGCTCGGCCGCCCGCCGCGCGGCCTGCGGGCCATCGCGCACCGCTGCCCGTGCGGCAACCCGGACGTGGTCGAGACGGCGCCGCGCCTCGAGGACGGCACGCCCTTCCCGACGACGTACTACCTCACGTGCCCGCGCGCCGCGTCCGCGATCGGCACGCTGGAGGCGAACGGCGTCATGAAGGAGATGACGGAGCGCCTTCAGACGGATCCCGAGCTCGCGGATGCGTACCGCAAGGCGCACGAGGACTACATCGCGCGCCGCGACGCCATCGAGGTCCTCGAGGGCTTCCCGAGCGCGGGCGGCATGCCGGACCGGGTGAAATGCCTGCACGTCCTGGTCGGCCACTCCCTGGCCGCGGGCCCGGGCGTGAACCCGCTCGGCGACGAGGCCATCGCGATGCTGCCCGAGTGGTGGGCGAAGGGCCCCTGCGTGTCGGCCGCGCCCGAGGAGAGCGAGTGACCAGGGTCGCCGCCGTCGACTGCGGCACGAACTCGATCCGGCTGCTCGTCGCCGACGCCGACCCCGCCACGGGTGAACTCGTCGAACTGGACCGCCGCATGACGATCGTGCGGCTCGGGCAGGGCGTGGACCGCACGGGACGCCTCGCGCCCGAGGCGCTGGAGCGCACCTTCGCGGCCTGCCGCGACTACGCCGAGGTCATCAAGGCGCACGACGCCGAGAAGATCCGGTTCGTGGCCACGTCCGCGTCCCGCGACGCCGAGAACCGGGACGACTTCGTGCGCGGGGTCATGGACATCCTGGGCGTCGAGCCCGAGGTCATCACCGGTGACCAGGAGGCCGAGTTCTCCTTCACCGGCGCGACGAAGGAGCTGACGGGCCGGGCCGACCTCGACAAGCCCTACCTGGTCGTGGACATCGGCGGCGGCTCGACGGAGTTCGTCGTCGGCGAGGACACGGTCGTGGCCGCGCGGTCCGTCGACATCGGCTGCGTCCGCATGACGGAGCGCCACCTCGTGGGGGAGGACGGCCAGGTCACCGACCCGCCGACGCCCGCGCAGATCGAGGCCGTCCGCGAGGACATCGTCGAGGCCCTCGACCTCGTGACGCAGACCGTCCCGCTGACCGCGGCCCGCACGCTCGTGGGTCTCGCCGGTTCCGTGACGACGGTCGCCGCGCTCGCGCTCGGCCTGACCGAGTACGACTCGGTGGCCATCCACCACTCCCGTATCTCCTACGAGCGCGTCGCCGAGCTCACGGACTGGCTGGTGACGTCCACGCACGACCAGCGCTCCCTGAACCCGGTCATCCACCCGGGGCGCGTCGACGTCATCGCCTCCGGGGCGCTGGTGCTGCGTCTGATCATGGAATGGATCGGCGCCAAGGAGGTCGTGGTGAGCGAGCACGACATCCTCGACGGCATCGCCTGGTCGATCGCCTAGCCCGTTCCCGCCCCGTTCCCGGCCCCATCCAGGCCCTCTCCCGACCCCTTCCCCGCCCCCCTTCTGACCTGCCGGTACCGCCCGCGGCCGACTCCCCTGAGCGCTCAGGACGTCGTCTGAGCGCGGTCAAGGAGGGGGGCGACACGCCCCGGCGACACCCCGTCGGGAAAGTTCGTGAAGTTCTTCACAAGGAATTCGGCCTCATGGGGCGAGGTTCCGGGCCAGATGGCCCGCGGGGGAGGGTCTTCGTGCTCCGGCGGCTGCCGCGCGGGGCGTTCCAGGCTTGTTGCGGGCGGATGAACCGGATGAGTGGTCCACCCCCGCCGAATGCCCGGAGCGGCAGCTCAAGAGGGGTGCGGAACGACCGGTGTTATACCGTGGTTCCCCGCCAGGGCCATGGCCTCGGTCACGTGGGCGGCGCAGTGTAGCAGAGGCCCCACCCAAGCTTGTGAAGGGGCGCACGAGCGACCCCCTCCGGACGGGTGGATACTCGATGGCATGAGCACCACGGAGCGTCCCAGGATCCTCGTAGTAGGCGGTGGGTACGTAGGCCTGTACGCAGCACGACGCATTCTCAAGAAGATGCGTTATGCGGAAGCGACCGTCACGGTCGTGGACCCGCGCTCGTACATGACTTACCAGCCCTTCCTCCCCGAAACCGCCGCCGGCAGCATCTCGCCGCGCAACGTCGTCGTCCCGCTGCGACGCGCTGTGCCCGGAGCCGAGATTCTCACCGGCCGGGTCACCACCATCGACCAGGACCGCAAGGTCGCCACGGTCGCCCCGCTCGTCGGCGAGGCGTACGAGGTTCCCTTCGACTACCTGGTGATCGCGCTCGGCGCGGTCTCCCGCACCTTCCCGACGCCGGGCCTCGCCGAGGTCGGCATCGGTATGAAGGGCGTCGAGGAGGCCATCGGCCTGCGCAACCACGTGCTCGAGCAGCTCGACAAGGCCGAGTCCACGACGGACGAGGAGATCCGCCGCAAGGCGCTCACCTTCGTCTTCGTCGGCGGTGGCTTCGCGGGCGCCGAGACGATCGGTGAGGTCGAGGACCTGGCGCGCGACGCGGCCAAGTTCTACAAGAACGTGAAGCGCGAGGACATGCGCTTCGTGCTCGTCGACGCCGCCGACAAGGTGCTGCCCGAGGTCGGCCCCGAGCTCGGCCAGTACGGCAGGAAGCACCTGGAGTCCCGCGGTATCGAGGTCTACCTCAGCACCACGATGCCGTCCTGCGTCGACGGTCACGTCGTGCTCAGCAACGGCCTCGAGGTCGACTCCAACACCGTCGTGTGGACCGCCGGCGTCAAGCCGAACCCGGCCCTCGCGCGCTTCGGTCTCCCGCTCGGCCCCCGCGGCCACGTGGACACCCAGACCACCCTCCAGGTGCAGGGCAGCGACTACATCTGGGCCGCGGGCGACAACGCCCAGGTCCCGGACCTCGTCGGCCGCGACGCGGGCAACCCGAACGCCTGGTGCCCGCCGAACGCCCAGCACGCCATGCGTCAGGCCAAGGTCCTCGGCGACAACGTGGTCTCCGGCATGCGGGGCTTCCCGCAGAAGGACTACAAGCACGCCAACAAGGGTGCTGTGGCGGGTCTCGGCCTGCACAAGGGCGTCGCGATGATCGTCATGGGCAAGGTGAAGATCAAGCTCAAGGGCCGTCTCGCCTGGTACATGCACCGTGGTTACCACGGGCTCGCCATGCCGACCTGGAACCGCAAGATCCGTGTGATCGCCGAGTGGACGATCAACATGTTCCAGAAGCGCGACATCACCGCGCTCGGCGCCCTCGAGTCTCCCCGCGAGGAGTTCTACGAGGCCGCCAAGCCGGCGCCGGCTCCGGCCGCCGCCGAGGCTCCGAAGGTCGAGGAGAAGGCCAAGGCCTCCTGACCCCGGTCCAGTAACACCCCTGAAGGGGCGCTCGCCATCCGTGGTGTGAGCGCCCCTTCGGCGTTCCCGGATCCGCCCCGGCCGGCGCTCCGGCCTGCCGGTATACATGGCCGCTACATGTATTTTGCCGATCCGTAACGCAGTAACGGGACTGCGAGAGCGCTCCGTTGGTGTTTACGTGGTGTTGGACGATTCCGGGATCGTCTCCCATTACGGAGGTGTGCGCCATGCAGGACGCCGCACAGCGGCTGAAGAACCTCGCCGAACAGCTACTCGGAGTACCGCTTCCCGTAAGGCTTCGCGCCTGGGACGGTTCGGAGGCCGGGCCGCCCGCCGGACCCACTCTCGTCGTACGCAACCGCCGCGCCCTGCGCCGCCTGTTGTGGAAGCCGGGAGAACTCGGCCTGGCCCGCGCCTGGGTGGCCGGTGACCTGGACGTGGAGGGCGATCTGTACGACGCCCTCGGCCGGATGGCCGGACTCATCTGGGAGCGCCCCGAGGAGGACAGCAGGAGCCTCGTCGAGGCCCTGAAGGAGCCCAGGGTCAGGGCCGCCGTCGCCGAGCTGGTCAAGCTCGCCGGGCCCTTCCTGCCGCCCGCCCCGCCCGGTGAGGAGATGCGCAGGCACGGCCGCCTGCATCTGCACACCAAGCGCAGCGACCGACGGGCCATCAGCCACCACTACGACGTCGGCAACGACTTCTACGAGCTGGTCCTCGGCCCCTCGATGGTCTACTCGTGCGCGTACTGGGACTCGCCGGACGGCACCCTCGAGGACGCCCAGCGCGACAAGCTGGAACTCGTCTCCCGCAAGCTCGGCCTGGCGCCCGGTCAGCGCCTGCTCGACGTCGGTTGCGGCTGGGGCTCCATGGCCATCCACGCCGCCCGCGAGTACGGCGTCGGCGTCGTCGGCGTGACGCTCTCGCAGGAGCAGGCCGCGTACGCCCGTAAGCGGGTCGCCGAGGAGGGGCTCACCGACCGGGTGGAGATCCGGGTCCAGGACTACCGCGACGTGCGCGACGGCCCCTTCGACGCGATCTCGTCCATCGGCATGGCCGAACACGTCGGCTCCGAGCGGTACCTGGAGTACGCCGAGGCGCTCTACGCCCTCCTCAAGCCGGGCGGCAGGCTCCTCAACCACCAGATCGGCCGACGCCCCCAGAAGGACGAGTCGACGTACGAGGTCGACGAGTTCATCGACGCGTACGTCTTCCCGGACGGGGAGCTCGCGCCGGTCGGCACGACCACCGGGCTCCTGGAGCGGGCCGGCTTCGAGGTCAGGGACCTGGAGGCGATCCGGGAGCACTACGCGCTCACGCTGCGCCGCTGGGTGGCCAACCTGGAGGCCGGCTGGCCCGCGGCCGTGAAGTTCACGAGCCCCGGCCGGGCCCGCATCTGGCGCCTGTACATGGCCGCGTGCGCGCTGAGCTTCGAGCGCAACAAGATCGGGGTGAATCAGATCCTCGCCGTGAAGACGCCCCTGTCGGGCGACCCGGGTATGCCCCTGCGGGCGCGTACCTGGAACTGACGGCCCGGACAAACACGATGGGGCGCACCGGCACTCGGCCGGTGCGCCCCATCCGCCGTATCGCTACTCCGACTTGATGGCCGCGAGCATGTTCAGCCGGGCCGCGCGGCGGGCAGGCCACAGGGCCGCCAGGATGCCGACGAGGGCGGCCAAGGCGAGGAAGATCCCGATCCGGCCCCAGGGCAGGACCAGCTCGTACGTCGTCAGGGTCGTCGCCATCAGCTTGCCCGCCGCCCAGCCGAAGAACACGCCGAGGCCGACGCCGAGGACGCCGCCGAACAGCGAGATCACCAGGGATTCCAGGCGCACCATGCGCTTGATGCCCTTGCGGTCGAGGCCGATCGCGCGCAGCATGCCGATCTCCTGCGAGCGCTCGAAGACCGACATGGCCAGCGTGTTGATGACGCCGAGGACGGCGACGATGACCGCCATGGCGAGCAGGCCGTAGAGCATGTTCAGCATCAGCGTGAACATCTTCGAGATCGCGTTGGAGATGTCCTGCTTGTCCTGGACGAGGATCGCCGGGTTGTCGCCGAGCGCCTTCTCGATGCGGTCCTTGGCGGCGGCGGACGTGCCGCCGTCGGTCTTCACCATGACCTGCATGTCGGACGGGTCTGTGACGTGCGGGGTCAGGACGGCGGAGTCCAGCATGATGCCGCGCATCATGTCGTTGCCCTCGTAGACCCCGGCGACGGTCAGCTGCTGCTTCTTGCCGTCCTCGAAGTTCGTGGTGAACGTCGAGCCGGTGCGCCAGCCGTGGTCCTTCGCGGTCTTGTCGTCCACGACGACGTCACGGCCGCCGATCCGGAAGGTGCCGCTGTCGACCTTGAGATCGGTCAGCGAGCCGATGGTCGCGCCGTTGACGCCGGTCAGGAACTCGGTCTGCCCGTCGATGCGCGAGGGCGAGTTGCTCAGGCCGCTGGTGGCGGTGACGCCGTCGACCTCGGCGAGCTTGCCGGCGACCTCGGGGGACAGGGAGTTCCTGTTCGCCATGGAGACGACGTAGTCGGCCTTGAGGGCGGACGACGCCATCTTGTCGATGGCCTGCTGGGCGCTGCCCGCGATGACCGTCATGCCGGTGATCAGCGTGAGTCCGATCATCAGGGCGGAGGCGGTCGCGGCGGTGCGGCGCGGGTTGCGGACGGCGTTCTGGCGGGCCAGCTTGCCGGAGATCCCGAAGACGCGCAGGACCGGTCCCGCGGCCGCGATCAGCGGGCGGGACAGCAGCGGGGTGAGGATGAAGACGCCGATCACGAGGAGGCCCGCGCCGAGGCCCAGGGGGGCCTGCGCCGAGGTGCCGTCGCTCATCGTCGTCGCGTACAGGGAGGAGGCGATGCCGGCCGCCGCGAACAGCGCGCCGATCGTGTTCCGTACGACGAGGGAGCGGGTGGTCGCCGTGGCGTGCACGCTGCTCATCGCCGCGACCGGCGGGATCTTCGCGGCGCGGCGGCCGGGCAGCCACGCGGCCAGCATCGTGATGACGACGCCGACGACGAGCGACGTGACGACCGTGCCGGGCGAGACCACGAGCGGCCCGTCGGGGATCTGCGCGTCGGTCGCGCCCATCAGGGAGCGCATCCCGGCGCCGATGCCGATGCCCGCCGCCAGACCCGTGACAGCCGCGACCGCGCCGACCACGAACGCCTCCGCGAGGACGGACCGCGTGACCTGCCTGCGCGAGGCACCGACGGCCCGCATGAGCGCGAGTTCCTTGGTGCGCTGGGCGACGAGCATCGTGAACGTGTTGGCGATGATGAAGACGCCGACGAAGAGCGCGATACCGGCGAACACCAGCAGGCTCGACTTCATCGAACTCATACTTGAGGAGATCTGCTCGGCCTGGTCGTCGGCGAGCTGCTTGCCGGTCGTGGTCTCGGCCTGACCCTTCGGCAGGGCCTTGTCGAGCGCGCTCTGCAGGGCGGCCTGGCCGGTGCCGGCCGCGGCCTTGACGTCGATCTCGTCGTACGAGCCCTGCTTGTGCAGGAGCTGCTGCGCGGTCGCCGTGTCGAACAGGGCGAGGCTGCCGCCGGCCGCGACGTTGCCGTCCTCGGTGGTGAAGATGCCGGTGACGGTGGGCGTCAGGACGGGCCCGTCGATGGACATCCGTACGGTGTCGCCGACCTGGTAGCCCGCGCGCTTAGCGGTCTGCGAGTCGAGCGCGACCTCGCCCTTGCCGCTGGGCGCCTTGCCGCTCTGGAGCGGGTAGCGCGGGTCGTGGTCGCCCCAGTAGTTGGCGCCCTGGGTGGAGAAGCCGTTGCCGACGAGCTTGCCGTCCTTGTCGGCGACGGCCGCGAAGCCGCTGACGACGCCGATGGCGGAGGCGGCGCCGGGTGTCTTCGCGGCCCGGTCGAGGGTGGCCTGCGTGAGCTTCGGGTCCTTGGCGACCCGGTCGCCCTTCGACTCGGCGGTCTTGGGCGTGACGGCGACGTCGACCTGGTCGAAGCCCTTGGCGGAGCTCTTCTGGAAGGCGTCGGAGATGGTGTTGGTGAAGACCAGGGTGCCGGAGACGAAGGCGACGCCGAGCATGACGGCGAGCACGGTCATCAGGAGCCTGGCCTTGTGCGCGAACACATTGCGCAAGGCGGTACGGAACATTGGGTTTCTCAGTCCAGGAGTACGGCGACGAGGCGGCGGGGTGGCGCTGTGCGGGCGGACGTCAGCTGGTGCGGCCCTTTGCGTCGAATTGCTTCATGCGGTCCAGGACCGAGTCGGCGGTCGGGGCGTACACCTCGTCGACGACGCGGCCGTCGGCGAGGAAGATCACGCGGTCCGCGTAGGCGGCGGCGACCGGGTCGTGGGTGACCATGACGACGGTCTGGCCCAGCTCGCGCACGGAGTTGCGCAGGAAGCCGAGGACCTCGGCGCCGGAGCGCGAGTCCAGGTTTCCGGTCGGCTCGTCACCGAAGATGATCTCGGGCCGGGAGGCGAGGGCGCGGGCGACGGCCACACGCTGCTGCTGGCCGCCGGAGAGCTCCGAGGGCCGGTGGCCGAGCCGGTCGGACAGGCCCACCATCGCGATCACGTTCTCCAGCCACTGCTTGTCCGCCTTGCGGCCCGCGATGTCCATGGGGAGCGTGATGTTCTCCAGGGCCGTCAGGGTGGGCAGCAGGTTGAACGCCTGGAAGATGAAGCCGATCTTGTCCCGGCGGAGCTTGGTGAGCTGCTTGTCCTTGAGGGACCCGAGCTCGGTGTCGCCGATGCGCACGGAGCCCGACGAGAAGGTGTCGAGGCCGGCGACGCAGTGCATCAGGGTCGACTTACCGGACCCGGACGGGCCCATGATCGCGGTGAACTCGGCCTGCCGGAAGTCGACGGAGACCCGGTCGAGCGCGACCACCTGGGTCTCGCCCTGTCCGTAGACCTTGGACAGATCCGTGGCGCGCGCGGCCACTGCGGTGGCCTTGCCGGCGATGGGGGTGGTGGTCACGGAAGGGGGCTCCTGTCGGACGACGGATGAGGACGGGGTCCCGTTGGAGGGACCTCTCCATCGTCGTGGCCGTCCCGGGCCGTGAAGTCAGCCGCTGTTCCGGTTCCTGGGGGCGACTTCGGGGGGACCGGGGCCGCCCGGGTCATACCTGGGGATGACCCGCGACCCTGAGAGCGAAGATCACCGCGGGAGGTGAAATCCCGTCAATCCACGGTGACGGGGGCGAGGGCGCCGACGGGCGCGGAAGGGCCTGCGGCATGTGCTGATGGCGGCTACCGTGGTCTGATGCACCCTCAGACGTCAATAAAATAAGACAACATCGAGCGGGCGTTCCGCTGTTCGGGGGATCTGTCCCGATAGGCTCAGAACCTCGTTGCGGAGCCCACGGCCTGCCCGGATGGTGGAATGCAGACACGGCGAGCTTAAACCTCGCTGCCCCTTCGCGGGCGTACCGGTTCAAGTCCGGTTCCGGGCACCTCCCGCTTTTCCTCCCCGCTCCCGACCGAGTCGCTTCCGAGCCGCTTTCTGTCGCCGCGTGCCGATCGCATCCGATCGCCGCGGCGCTTTTTCGTGCCCTCCGAAGTCCCGGGACCGTTTTCTCCGCCCGGGACCGTTGACAGCGGTTCGAGCCGGGCGGAGACTCCGCTGAGCACATTATGAACGAAAGTTCACCACGCGAACAAGGCTGAGCGAAAAAGAAGGTACCCATGCGCACCACCGTCGGCATCATCGGAGCGGGCCCCGCCGGACTGCTCCTCGCCCGGCTCCTGCACAACGCCGGAATCGACTCCGTCGTCCTGGAGAGCCGGGACCGGGCCTACGTCGAGCAGCGCCAGCGCGCCGGAATCCTGGAGCAGGGCACCGTCGACGTACTGCGCGAGGCGGGCGCGGCTGAGCGCATGGACCGCGAGGGCCTCCCGCACGACGGCATCGAGCTGCGCTTCGACAAGCGCCGCCACCGCGTCGACTTCCCCGCCCTGACCGGCGGGAGGTCCGTGACGGTCTACGCCCAGACCGAGGTGTGCAAGGACCTCATCGCCCTCCAGCTCGCCGAGGGAGGCCCGCTGCTCTTCGAGGCGGAGGCGCTGGCCGTCGAGGGCGCCGAGACCGAGAGCCCGAGCGTCCGCTTCCGCCACGAGGGCCGCGAGGACGTCCTCGACTGCGACTACGTCGTCGCCTGCGACGGCTCGTGGGGCGTGGGCCGCAAGGCCGTACCCGCCGACGTCTCCCAGGTCTTCGAGCGCACGTACCCCTTCGGCTGGCTCGGCATCCTCGCCGATGTCGCCCCGTCCCACGACGAGTTGGTCTACGCCCGCCACGACCGCGGCTTCGCCCTCCTGTCCATGCGCCCGCCCGTCTCCCGCCGCCGCCCTTCCGAGGAAGTCGCTTCGCTCCCCATCTCTTCCTACATGACCCGCGCCTACCTCCAGGTCCCCGAGGGCACGAACGCCGACGACTGGAGCGACGAGGAGATCTGGGACGAACTCGACCTGCGCCTGGAGACCGCCGACGGCTGGAAGCTGGAGCGCGGCCCCATCACCTCCAAGTCCGTCACCTCGATGAGGAGTTACGTCCACGAGCCGATGCGCCACGGACGGCTCTTCCTCGCCGGGGATGCCGCCCACATCGTCCCGCCGACCGGCGCCAAGGGTCTCAACCTCGCCGTCGGCGACGTCGTCACCTTCGCCCGCGCCCTGACCCACCGTCACGAGACCGGCTCCACCGAGCTCCTCGACGCCTATTCGGAGACCTGCCTGCGCCGCGTCTGGCAGGCAGAGCGGTTCTCGTACGCGATGACGACGATGCTGCACCGCGCCCCCGACGCGACGCCCTTCGACGACCGCATCCAGCGCGCCCGCCTCGACCGGATCACGGCCTCGCGCGCCGCCGAGACCGACCTGGCCGAGGGCTACACGGGCTTCCCCCTCGACTGAGCCCCGTCCACGAACCGCCGCACACCCGTCCCCGCGTACCCACGACGAAGTGAGTGCTCATGTCCCCCGACACCTCGCACGGCACCGCCATACCCTCCCCGCCCCGCACCTTCAGGGCCGTCGCCCCCGTCATCGCCCTGTGCTGGCTCGTCGTCTTCTTCGACGGCATGGACGTCAACATCTACGGCGCCGTCATGCCGCACCTCCTCGACGACAAGGGCTTCGGCTTCACCGCGTCCACCGCCGGCACGATCGGCTCCTGGACCACGTTCGGCATGCTGATCGGCGCACTCGGCTGCGGCACCCTCACCGACTGGCTCGGCCGCAAGCCCATGGTCACCGGCTCCGTCGCCCTCTTCTCCGCCGGCTCCGCCGTGTGCGCGCTCGCCCCGAGCGCCGCCGCCTTCGGCGGGGGCCGCTTCCTCGCCGGGCTCGGCCTCGGCGGCCTGATGCCGATCGGCCTCGCGCTCGTCGCCGAGTTCGCCCCGCCCCGCAGGGCCGCCCTCACCACCGGCCTGATGATGACCTCGTACCACGCGGGCGGTATGGCCGCGACGGGCCTCGGCCTCGCGCTCGGCCCCGACCACGGCTGGCGCGTCGTCTTCTGGACCGGCGTCATCCCGGCCGTCATCGCCGTCCCCCTCGTCCTGAAGTGGCTGCCCGAATCCCCGGCCGTCCTGTTCGCCAAGGGGCGTACCGCCGACGCGAGCGCCGTCGCCGCCCGCTACGGGCTGCCTGAGCCGACCCGCGCCGAGGCCCCCGCCGCCGGCGCCAAGGGCCGCTTCGCCGCCGTCGCCTCGCTCTTCGCACCCGGCACCCGCGCCGCGACCCCGCTCCTGTGGGTCGCCTCCTTCGCCGGCCTGCTCCTCGTCTACGGCGTCTCCACCTGGCTGCCCGAGCTGATGCGCGCCTCCGGCTACTCGCTCTCCTCGTCCGTCACCTTCCTGATGGTGATCAACGCGGGCGGCATCGTCGGCATGCTCGTCGCGGGCCGCGCCGCCGACCGGTTCGGCGCGGTCAAGGTGTCCGCGCTCTGGTTCGTCCTGACCGCCTGCGGCGCCTTCCTGCTCCGCGCGCACCTGCCGCTCGGCGTCGCGTACGCCCTGGTCTTCGTCACCGGCGTCTGGCTCTTCTCCGCCCAGGTCATGGTCTACGCGGCCGCCCCGTCCGTGTACACGCCCGGCCAGCGCGCCACCGGCCTCGGCTGGATCACCGGCGTGGGCCGCACCGGAGCCGTCGTCGGCCCCTGGCTGGGCGGCGCGGTCGTCGCCGGAGGCAACGCGAGCCTCGGCTTCACCACCTTCGCCGCGGCCGCGGTCCTCGGCGCCGTCGCCATCTCCCTGGTGCCACTCGTTCGGCGGAACACCGGGCATGCCCCGGACGTTGCGGGTAACAGGATGGGAAAGATCCTCCCTGAGCACTAGGCTGGGGTCTTTGCCTGCCTATTACCCTTGAGCCAAGGCCGCGCAGGGTGGCTATGGAGGAGTGAGATGAGGAGCAGTAACCCGGTCTTCTCGCGACGGGGGTTCAGCCGCGACAACGGCTACGCGGGCTTCAACGCCCAGCCGCAGGCCGGGGGACCCGCAGTCGGCACACAGGGCAACCCCTACGCCGGCAACAACCCGTACGCGCAGAACCCCTACGCCCAGCAGGACCTGCAGTACGGCGCTCCGCCGCAGGCCCCGGCCACCACCGGCCGCATGACGATGGACGACGTCGTCATGCGCACCGCCACCACCCTCGGCGTCCTCGTCCTGACGGCCGCGCTCGCCTGGGCGCTGCTGCCGGTCGACACCGCGAACATCAACAAGTCGTACGGCATCGCGATCGGCGCAGGCCTCATCGCGATGGTGCTGGGCTTCGTCCAGTCGTTCAAGCGCAAGGCGTCGCCGCCGCTCATCCTGGCGTACGCGGCGCTCGAGGGCGTCTTCCTCGGCGTCCTGTCGAGCATCGTCGACAACTACATCGCGAGCGGTGCGGCCATGCAGGCCGTGCTCGGCACGATGGCGGTCTTCGTCGCGGTCCTCGTCGCGTACAAGGCCGGCTGGATCCGCGTCAACCGCCGCTTCTACGGCTTCGTGATGGCCGCGGCCATGGGCTTCATCCTGCTCATGGCGGTGAACCTGCTGTTCGCCGTCTTCGGTGGCGGTGACGGCCTAGGCTTCCGCAGCGGCGGCCTCGGCATCGTCTTCGGCATCATCGGCGTGCTGCTCGGCGCGTGCTTCCTGGCCCTCGACTTCAAGCAGGTCGAGGACGGCATCGCGTACGGCGCCCCCCGCGAGGAGGCCTGGCTCGCCGCGTTCGGCCTGACGATGACCCTCGTGTGGATCTACCTCGAGTTCCTGCGCCTCATCGCGATCCTGCAGGGCAACGACTGATCACCCGGCAGTCAGACCTGAAAGGGCCCGCGCACCATCGGTGTGCGGGTCCTTTTTCATGGGTGCGGCTGTTGTGGGGACGGGTGGGTCGTGGGTGGAAGGCTCAGCCCAGGCGGCGGGCGGCCCGCCGCAGGTCGTACTCGTGGATGATCGCCTTGGCGTGGCCGTACGCGAGGTCGTGTTCCCCCCGCAGCCAGCTGACCTTGTCTTCGAAGCGGAGGAAGCAGGGGCCTTCCTCGACGGTGCGCAGCCAGTCGGAGATCTCACGACCGGTGCAGTGGGGGATGCGAGCCAGCAGATTCTGGTGGGTCTCCTGCGAGAACACTTGGGACATCGGCGCCTCCGGACGCGTTGCGATGTAGCCGGTCCTTCAGGCCACCGTGCCTGAGCGTTCGGTTGTTGGCAACAGTCGAGGGAAGGCGCATAGGGTCGCGGCATGCTCGATACGACGCCGTTGACGGACGCAGTGGACCGATTCGCCGACCGGCTGCGCGCCGCGCCGCAGAGCAGGCTCCAGCGGGGGGCCGCCGCCGAGGCGCTCGCCCTCGCCAGGGAACTGTCCGCCTGGGCGCAGCGCCTGGAGGACCCCGAGGGACCCGTACGGGAGATGCCGGACGCCGGGATGTTCGCCGGCTCCGACCAGATCACCGTCGCCGCGCGCGACCTGTCCGTCGTCCTTCAGAACCCCGCCCAATTGGGCGAGGCGCTCACGCTCGTCGAGGAGGCACAAAAACGCGCCGGGGTGTGAGCCGACCCGGCGCGTTCTTCGATGTGTGGGGACGGAAGCCGAGCGGATTCGCTCAGACGGAGGCTATGACCCGGTCGGCCAGGATGTAGACGTTCTCGCGGCCGCAGGCGAACGTGAGCGCGTACGCGCCCGAGACACCCGAGCCGCCCAGCAGCACGGGGGACTCGCCCTCGCGCAGCGCCGCGGCCAGCTGCTCCGCGGTCTCGCGGTGGCCGGGGGTCATGCAGAGCGTCGTGCCGTCCACGAAGACGTACACGTCGAGCGTGCCCAGCGGGCCAGGGCGCACATCGGCCAGGGCGGTGCGGGCGTCGGCCAGCTCCTCCAGACACGCCACCGTCCGCTCGTGGTCGCTGCTTCCGCCCGAGACGGGCGACTGCACCGGCACGAAGTCGGGGTGCGAGGGGTGCCGGCGACGGGCGGCCGCGAGCTCCGCGGACTCCCCGGCAAACTCGTCGGCGCCCGCGTCGGCCGGCTCCACCACGGGCTCGAGGCCCGCCGCGAGACCCGGCTCCAGGCCCGCGAAATCGGCCTGGCGCGGCATGAACAGATCGTCACCGAGACCCAGCGCGCCACCGAGCATGGACGGCGCGTCGGAGGCGTCCCGCGCCTCCTGCGCGGCCCAGAAGGCACGCGCCTCGGCGAGCTCGCGCTCCCGCTCCTCCGCGAGTGCGTCGGCGACGGCCGCGCGTATCTCCTCCGTGTCGGGCGTGGTGCGCGCGGCGGGCACGCCACGACCGGCGCCGATGGCGCGGTCATGGGCGAGCTCGTCCCGCAGTTCGGTGATCTGCCTGCGCAGTCCGTGGACGGTGTGCAGGGCAGCGGCGCCCACGGCCGTGGCGGCGGCCGTGGCGATGAGCAAAGCAAGAGGCATGGCGCTCACTGACGTACTCCCGGTTTCAAGTCGACCCCCGACTTCCTACATCAGCTTGAAGCCTGGACCATCCCGCTGTCAGTGCATTACGTCACGAAATGGACAGTTCTTTTGGTCGGGTGTTTAGGGGTGTTATGCCCCGGGAGCCCTGCTGACCTGCAAAAACCGTTTCCCCCAGGAGATACGTCACATCCTGGGGGAGATTGGATCACGATTCAGCAGAGGTGCAAGTCGACCCCTGGGTCAGCTGAGGCGCTCGATGACCATCGCCATGCCCTGGCCACCACCGACGCACATGGTCTCCAGACCGAACTGCTTGTCGTGGAACTGGAGGCTGTTGATCAGGGTGCCGGTGATGCGGGCGCCCGTCATGCCGAAGGGGTGACCCACGGCGATCGCGCCACCGTTGATGTTCAGCTTGTCCTCGTCGATGCCGAGGTCACGCGCGGAGGGGATGACCTGCGCGGCGAACGCCTCGTTGATCTCGACCAGGTCGATGTCGCCGATGCCGAGCCCGGCGCGCTTCAGCGCCTGCTTCGACGCCTCGACCGGGCCGAGGCCCATGATCTCGGGGGACAGGCCCGAGACGCCGGTGGAGACGATGCGGGCGAGCGGCGTCAGGCCGAGCTCGCGGGCCTTCGTGGCGGACATGATCACGAGGGCCGCGGCGCCGTCGTTGAGCGGGCAGCAGTTCGCGGCCGTGACCAGGCCGTCGGGGCGGAAGACCGGCTTCAGGCCCGAGACGCCCTCCAGGGTGACACCCGCGCGCGGGCCGTCGTCCTGCGAGACGACCGTGCCGTCGGGGGTGGTGACCGGGGTGATCTCCCGCTCCCAGAAGCCGTTCTTGACGGCCTGCTCGGCCAGGTTCTGCGAACGCACACCGAACGCGTCCATGTCCGCGCGCGTGACACCCTTCGTCCGCGCCAGGTTCTCGGCGGTCTGGCCCATCGCGATGTACGCGTCCGGGACAAGGCCGTCCTCGCGCGGGTCGTGCCAGGATGCGCCCTCGGTCTCGGCGACGGCGGCCGTACGGGCCTCCGCGTCGGCGAACAGCGGGTTGTGCGTGTCCGGCAGCGAGTCCGAGTTGCCCTTCACGAAGCGCGACACCATCTCGACACCGGCCGAGATGAAGACGTCACCCTCACCGGCCTTGATGGCGTGCAGCGCCATGCGGCTGGTCTGCAGCGACGACGAGCAGTAGCGGGTGACCGTACATCCCGGCAGGTGGTCCATGCCCATCTGCACGGCCACGATGCGGCCCAGGTTGTTGCCCTGCTCGCCGCCGGGCAGACCGCAGCCGAGCATCAGGTCGTCGATGTCCCGGGGGTCGAGCTCGGGGACCTTGGCCAGCGCGGCCTGGACGATCGTGGCGGTCAGATCGTCCGGGCGCAGGTCCTTCAGGGACCCCTTGAAGGCGCGGCCGATGGGAGAGCGGGCGGTCGAGACGATCACGGCTTCGGGCATCACGGCTCCAAGAGGTCTACGCGTACGAGCTATTCGCCTACCAGCTGGGAAGTTACCTGTACGTACTGTCTGGGTCACCGGTGTGCGCGTGTGACTCCCACCGCATTTTTCTAAGCGCTTGCTCAGGGCGATTTCGGGGTAGCGGGCTTCCGGCTCGGGTGCGTGGTCCAGGACACAGGGCTCCGCCCCGGACCCCGCTCCTCAATCGCCGAAGTACCCGCTGGGTGTTCGTACCCGCTAGATGTTCAGCGGCGTCGGGTCCTGCGTCGCCACCCGCCTGCGCCTGCGGCGCTTCAGCAGGGCCCAGGGCCCCCTCGGACCCGTCGGCATAGCCGCCGTCACCTCCGTGCCGCCCTCCGCCGCTGCCTGGGCCGCCGCCCTGGCCACCGGCAGGAAGCCCTCGCGCCGCGACACGTCCGGACGCTCCTCCTCCGGCCACAGGCCCAGCGACGCGCACAGCGTCGGCAGCACCGCCATCGCCGCCGTCGCATAGCCCTCGGCCGACGGGTGGTAGTTGTCGGGACCGAACAGCTCCCGCGGATTGGCCAGGAACTCCGGGCCGAGCAGATCGCCCAGCGACACCGTGCGCCCGCCCTGCTCCACCGTGCCGATCGTCTGCGCCGCCGCCAGTTGCCGCGAGGCTCGCCGGGCCAGAAACCGCAGTGGCTGGTTCACCAGCTCGATCGTGCCCAGATCAGGGCACGTCCCCACCACCACCTCCGCGCCCGCCGTACGCAGCCTGCGCACCGCCGCCGACAGATGACGCACCGACCGGGTCGCCGGCATCCGGTGCGTCACGTCGTTCGCGCCGATCATCACGACGCACACGTCCGGCACCCAGTCCGGATCCGAGAGGATCACCGCGACCTGCCGGTCCAGATCGTCCGACCTGGCGCCCGGCAGTGCCACGTTACGCAGCTCCACCGGACGCTCGGCCACCGCCGAGAGACCCGAGGCGAGCAGTGCGCCCGGCGTCTGCCGGGCCCGGTGCACGCCCTGCCCCGCCGCCGTCGAGTCACCCAGCATCGCGAACCGCAATGGCTCCGTCTCCGCCACCTCGGTGGCCGGACGCTCGGCGAAGACCCTCCCGTACAGACCGTCCGCGGACGGGACCTGCACCCCCCTGCCGTGGTTGCCCACCTGCCGCTTCGCCAGCTGGACCTCCGCGATCACCAGACCGACCGCGGCGGCGCCGACCAGACCGATACCGCCGCCGCCGTACGCCGCGCCCGCGGCGATCCGCCGTGCCACCCTCGCCCTCGACATGCGTCGCAGCCACCTGCCTCTGCGTAGTCCTTTTCAGCCGTACATCCAGTCATTGCCCCGTAAGCACGGTCGGCCAATCGCAACAGGCGATGATGGGGCGGCACTCGGCTTACGCTGACCGCACATCACATCGCGGATCCCTCACAGATCCATCGCAGCCCGGAGACAACGGTGCAATTCCACGACTCGATGATCAGCCTCGTCGGCAACACCCCGCTCGTGAGGCTCAACAGCGTGACCGAAGGCATTCAGGCAACCGTCCTGGCCAAGGTCGAGTACTTCAACCCCGGCGGTTCGGTGAAGGACCGCATCGCCGTGCGCATGATCGAGGCCGCGGAGGAGAGCGGCGCCCTCAAGCCCGGCGGCACGATCGTGGAGCCGACCAGCGGCAACACGGGCGTCGGCCTGGCCATCGTGGCGCAGCAGAAGGGGTACAAGTGCATCTTCGTGTGCCCCGACAAGGTCTCCACGGACAAGATCAACGTGCTGCGGGCGTACGGCGCGGAGGTCGTCGTCTGCCCGACGGCCGTGGACCCGGAGCACCCGGACTCGTACTACAACGTCTCCGACCGGCTGGTGCGTGAGACGCCCGGCGCCTGGAAGCCGGACCAGTACTCCAACCCCAACAACCCCCTCTCGCACTATCACTCCACCGGCCCCGAGCTGTGGGAGCAGACCGAGGGCAGGATCACGCACTTCGTGGCGGGCGTCGGCACGGGCGGCACGATCTCCGGGACCGGCCGCTATCTGAAGGACGCGAGCGAGGGCCGTGTACAGGTCATCGGCGCCGACCCGGAGGGCTCGGTGTACTCCGGCGGCTCGGGGCGCCCGTACCTCGTGGAGGGCGTGGGCGAGGACTTCTGGCCGACGGCGTACGACCGCACGGTCGCGGACGAGATCGTCGCGGTCTCCGACAAGGACTCCTTCCAGATGACCCGCCGCCTCGCCAAGGAGGAGGGCCTCCTCGTGGGCGGCTCCTGCGGCATGGCAGTGGTGGCGGCCCTCCGCGTCGCCGAACGCCTCGGCCCGGACGACGTGGTGGTGGTCCTCCTCCCGGACAGCGGCCGCGGCTACCTCAGCAAGATCTTCAACGACGAGTGGATGGCCGACTACGGCTTCCTCGCCGACACGGGCACGAGCGCGCGCGTGGGCGACGTGCTCGAGCACAAGGAGGGCGGCGCGCTGCCGTCGCTCGTCCACATGCACCCGGAGGAGACCGTCGGCGAGGCCATCGAGGTGCTGCGCGAGTACGGCGTCTCGCAGATGCCCATCGTGAAGCCGGGAGCCGGCCACCCGGACGTGATGGCTGCCGAGGTCATCGGCTCCGTCGTCGAACGGGAGCTGCTCGACGCCCTGTTCACGCGGCGCGCCTCGCTCGGCGACCCGCTGGAGAAGCACATGTCGGCGCCGCTGCCGCAGGTCGGCTCGGGTGAGCCGGTGGAGGACCTGATGTCCGTGCTCGGCTCCGCGGACGCGACGATCGTCCTGGTGGAGGGCAAGCCCAAGGGTGTGGTGAGCCGCCAGGACCTGTTGTCCTTCCTCGCGAAGAGCGGCGGGAAGTAAGGCGGAGCGGGTTCGTGCAATCGGTACGAGCGCGACACGTGCGCGCAGCACCCGCTTAACACGCGTCCGGCACATTGGTGGGTGTCGGCAGGGGTGGGAGCGGCTCCCCGCTCAGGCCGGCACCGTAGCGGCGTCAAGGACCTCCGGAGCGGCTCCCGGACCTCCATGGACGCCTGCGGACGCGGTGACCCGGTCCTGACCCGGTTCCGTGTCCTTCGCGGGGACCGCCGTCGTCCCGCCCCCCGTTCACGGGGGTGCGGCGGTCCCCGCGCAACACCCTTCCGAGCGCTCTTCTATTCGACGAACAGGCCCCGCTCCGCGGCGCGTACGTCGAATTCCTCCAGGCGGGCCTGCGCCTCGGGCAGGTTGTCGCACATCGCTTCCAGGAGTACGCGCCCGAGCAGCATCGGTGAGCACGCCGTGTCGAAGGCGAGGCCCTCGCCGACCGCGGCGGGCAGGAGCAGGTCCGAGTGCTTGGCGACGGGGGCGAAGGCCGAGTCGGCGACGGTGACCACGGTGAGGCCGGCCGACTTGGCGTAGGCGAGCGCGTCGACGACTTCCTTGGGGTGGCGGGGCAGCGCGAAGCAGAGGAGGGCGGTGGCTCCGGCGTGGACGGCGGCGTCGACGCGGTCGGCGAGCATCGTGCCGCCCTCGTCGAGGAGCCGTACGTCGGGGTGGACCTTCGCCGCGAAGTACGAGAAGCCGTAGGCCTGGGAGGCGGCGGCGCGCAGGCCGAGGACGAGGAGCGGGCGGGAGGCGGCGAGGAGGCGGCCCGCGCGTTCGACGGGGGCGGGGTCGGCGAGGAGCTGCGCGAGGTGGCGGAGGTTCTCGATCTCGGCCTCGACGGCCTGCTGGTACTCGTTGGCCGAGGCGGGCGTTGCGGGTTCGGCGGGCGCGACCTCGCGCAGGTGTTTGCGCAGGGCGGGGTAGCCGTCGAAGCCGAGTGCCACGGCGAAGCGGGTGACGGAGGGCTGGCTGACTCCGGCGAGTTCGGCGAGTTCCACGGAGGAGAGGAACGGGACGTCGGCGGCGCGGCGCACCATGCAGTGCGCGATGCGCCGCTGAGTGGGTGTCAGGCGGTGTACCTCGAAGAGCTGTTGCAGTCGTGCGGCTGGGCTGTCGTTCATTCCGTCCCCCCAGGGCGGTCTGATCCGGCTGCTGCGGTGGCTGCGGCCGGTCCGTCTGTTCCGTCGGCGATGCGGGTGAAGCTGTCCAGGAGTCCCGCCGCGGCCCGGGTGACATCTTCCGTCAGGGGACGGTCGGTGGCGTCGGGGTCGAGGACCGAATCCGCGAGGGCGAAGGCGCGGCCGACCGGGAGTTCGGGGTCGGGGCGCATGTCGCGCTGGCGCAATGCCCGTACGGCGGCGACGAGTTCGCAGCCCACGACGAGGCGGTAGGCCTCGCAGACACGCAGGGTCTGGCGGGCGGCGAGGGACGCGAAGCTGGCCTGTTCCTCGACGCCTCGGGAGAGGACCGCGTGGCCGAGCGACGCGGGGGCGGCGAAGGCGCGCAGGTCGCCGAGGGCCGCTCCGGCCGCGTATTCGAGGATCATCACGCCAGACGAGGCGGGTTCGCCGTCGGCGAGGAAGGGGCGCAGGCGGGTGTAGGAGGGTTCGTTGAGGGTGGACAGGCGTGAGGTGGAGAGCCGGGCGACCTGGGCGATGGCGAGTCTGAAGTGGTCGAGCGCCAGGGCGAGTTGGGCCATGTAGAAACCGCCGTGGTGGTAGGCGGCCATGTCCTGGGGGGAGATGAGGGGGTTCTCGGCGGCTGCGTTGATCTCGACGGTGAGTACGTCTTCCAGGGCGTCGGCGGCGTCCTGGGCCGGGCCGTGGATCTGGGGGACGCAGCGGAAGCCGTACGGGTCCTGGATGCGGCCGAGGGGCGGGGTGGGGCGTTCGGGGGCGCCGAGGATGGTGCGCATCCGGGCGGCGACGGCGTATGAGCCGCGGTGGTGGCGGGCCTCGTGGACGGGCAGGGCGTACGCCTCGTAGGAGCCGTCGACGGCCAGCAGGGAGAGTGCGGCGACGAGTTGGGTGGCGGAGATCAGGTCGCGCAGTTCGTGCAGGGCGAGGGCGGACTGGCCGAGGGTGAGGGCGTTGCTGCTGATCAGGGCGAGGGCGTCGTTGTTGTCGAGGGGCTGGGCCTCGGGGGCGCCGTCGCCGCGCCAGGGGTGTTCGCCGGCGAGGGCGAGGCCCATCTGGGCGAGGGCGGCGATGTCGCCGGTGCCGACGGAGCCGAATTCGTTGACGACCGGGTAGGCGCCGGTCTCCAGGGCTTCGCACAGGGCCGTGACGACGGTGGGGCGTAGTCCTGCACCGCCGGCGAGGAGCTGGTTGGCGCGGACGGCGAGCATGGCGCGGACCTGGCGTGCGGGGAGCTCTTCGCCGATGGCGCCGGCGTGGCTGCGCAGCAGGCGCAGGCCGTGGTCGGCGGCGGCCTCGGTGGGCACGTCCTCGTTCCGGTTCGCGCCGACGCCGGTGGAGCGGCCGTAGACGCGGCCCCAGGCGGCGATCTCGCGGGCGGCGTTCCAGGACTCCTCGACGCGTTTCATGGCGTCGGTGCCGGGGACCGGCCTGGCGGCGGAATCGGCCAGGCGGACGACGTCGGGCACGGGGAGCCCGTGTCCGTCGAGCACGACGACGGGCGTGGGACGCTGGGGGGCCATCATTCGGGGCTTACCCGCGGTGTCCGCGATGTGAGACGACATGGTGCGTCAAACCCTCCTCAACCGGACGTTCTGTCTCGTTCCCCGATGGCATTAACCAGCGATTTACCTGGCGATGTGCGCCGGGGCATTGACAATCTATTCAGATACCGAGAACTCTGCATGACGATATGCAGCCCGGGCAAGGGGACTCCACATGATCCAGTTCGATACGGTCCACAAACGCTTCCCGAACGGCACGACGGCAGTGCACGACCTGACGCTCGACATGCCGGAAGGGGGCGTGACCGTCTTCGTCGGGTCTTCCGGTTGCGGCAAGACGACCAGTCTGCGGATGATCAACCGGATGGTCGACCCGACTTCCGGCACCATCCGCGTCGGCGGCCGCGACGTCCTTGAGCAGGACGCGGCCGAGCTGCGCCGCTCCATCGGGTACGTCATCCAGCAGTCGGGCCTCTTCCCGCACCGCACCGTCCTCGACAACATCGCGACGGTGCCGCTCCTGCTCGGCTGGGGCCGGCGCAAGGCGCGGGCACGGGCGGCCGAGCTCCTGGAGACGGTCGGCCTTACCGCCGAGGCCGGCAAGCGCTACCCGCACCAGCTCT
The DNA here is from genome assembly GCF_053607285.1 of Streptomyces sp. NPDC055140. NCBI lineage: Bacteria > Bacillati > Actinomycetota > Actinomycetes > Kitasatosporales > Streptomycetaceae > Streptomyces > Streptomyces sp. NPDC055140. The sequence continues at coordinate 176,408 of NZ_JBSGTG010000015.1, forward strand.
CCGGCGGCCAGCAGCAGCGCGTCGGCGTGGCCCGCGCGCTCGCCGCCGACCCGCCGGTGCTGCTCATGGACGAGCCGTTCGGCGCGGTCGACCCCGTCGTGCGTACTCAGCTCCAGGACGAACTCCTGCGTCTCCAGCAGGAGTTGAACAAGACCATCGTCTTCGTCACGCACGACATCGACGAGGCCGTGCGGCTCGGCGACCGGATAGCCGTCTTCCGCACGGGCGGTCACCTCGTCCAGTGCGCGCCGCCCGCCGAGCTGCTCGCCCGCCCCGCGGACGACTTCGTCGCCGACTTCCTCGGCGCCGAGCGCGGCCTGAAGCTGCTGTCCCTGACCACGCTCGCGGACGTCGGCCAGGGGCCGGCCCCCGAGGGCACCGGCTGGGAACTGGTCCTCGACGCGGCCCGCAAGCCGCTGCTGTGGCGCGACGAGGGCACCTCCGCCGAGGTACCGGTGCGCCCGCTGCGGGACTCGGACTCGCTCCTGTCGGCGCTGAACGAGTCGATCGCGGCGCCCGGCGGCCTCGTGGCCCGGGTCGACGCGGACGGCGTCCTGACGGGCGTCACGTCCCGAGGCGAGATCCACGACCGCGCGGGCCTCGCCCACATAGCCGCCGGCACCCGCGTGGACGCCCCCAAGGACGCCGGCGGCACCAGTGACACCGCCGTCCGCAAGGACACGGACGTGGCCTCATGACCATCGACTGGTCCTGGATATCGGAGCACACCTCCGACCTCACCACGCTCACGCTCTCGCACCTCCAGGCAGCGCTCTCCGCCGTCGTGCTGGGCCTGGTCATCTCGTTGCCGCTCGCCGTCGTGGCCCATCGCGTCAAGCCGCTGCGCGGCTTCCTGCTCGGGTTCTCGAACGTCCTGTTCACGATCCCGTCGATCGCGGTGTTCGTCCTGCTGCTCCCGGTCTCCGGGCTCACCCGCACCACCACGGTCATCGGCCTGACGATCTACACGCTCGTGGTGCTCCTGCGGAACACCGTCGAGGGCCTCGACTCGGTGCCGGCGAAGACCAAGGAGGCCGCGAAGGCCATGGGGACGCGTCCGCTGCGCACCCTGCTCACCGTCGAACTGCCGCTCGCCCTGCCGGTGATCATGGCCGGGGTGCGCATCGCGACCGTCATGGCGATCTCCCTGGTCTCCGTGGCGACGTACATCGGCGACGGCGGGCTCGGCCAGCTGTTCACCGACGGGTTCCAGCGCAACTTCCCGACCCCGGTCATCGCCGGCGTCGTGCTGACCCTGCTCCTCGCGCTCGCCGCGGACGCGGTCCTCGTCGCCGTGCAGTACGCGCTGACCCCCTGGACCCGCCGCCGGAGGAGTGCCTGAGATGTACGAGCTCTTCAAGAACCTCGGCGCGTGGCTGGTCGACGGCGACCAGTGGGCGGGCCCCGACGGCATCGGGCACCGCCTCGCCGAGCACCTCCAGTACTCGCTGCTCGCCACGCTCATCGCGGCCGTCATCGCACTGCCGCTCGGCCTGCTCATCGGCCACACCGGGCGCGGCGCGTTCCTCGCGATCAACCTGTCCAGCTTCGGCCGCGCGCTGCCGACCGTCGGCCTGGTCGTGCTCGTCTTCCTGGCGAGCGGCCTGTCCATGTGGCCCGTCTACATCGCGCTCGTGGCCCTCGCGGTCCCGTCGATCGTCACCAACACGTACGCGGGCATGAGCGCCGTCGACCCGGAGGTCAAGGACGCGGCCCGCGGCCAGGGCATGCGCGGCCACCAGGTCCTGTTCCAGGTCGAGCTGCCGCTCGCGATGCCCCTGATCATGACCGGCCTGCGGCTCGCCCTGATCCAGGTCGTCGCCACGGCGACCATCGCCGCGTACGTCTCCTTCGGCGGCCTCGGCCGCTACGTCTTCGACGGGCTCGCCCAGCGCGACCTCGTGCAGGTGCTCGGCGGTGCCGTCCTCGTGGCGGTCGTCGCCGTCGTACTCGACCTCGGGCTCTCCGCACTGCAGCGCGCCCTCTTCCGCCACCGCCCCGCCAAGTCGGCCTAGGAGCACGCAAGATGAACCGCAGGACTGTCATCGGCGGCCTGTTCGCCGCAGCCTCCGTCCCCGCGCTCGCCGCGTGCAGCGGCGGCATCACCTCTCTCGACGGCCAGGGCTCGGGCGGCGGGGGCGGCGGCTCCAGCAAGAACGGCGTCACCATCGGCACCGCCAACTTCACCGAGAACCAGGTGCTCGGCTACCTGTACGCGGCCGCCCTCGAAGCGGCCGGCGTGAAGACGAAGGTCCGCCCCAACCTCGGCACCCGCGAGATCCTCATCCCCGCCCTCGAGGGCGGGGACATCGACCTGCTCCCCGAGTACCAGGGAGCCCTCCTGCACTACCTCGACCCGAAGTCGACGGCCACCGAGGAGGGCGAGATGCAGAACGCCCTCGCCGTCGCCCTGCCCAAGGGCCTGCAGATCTTGCCCTACGGCCTGGCGGAGGACTCCGACGCGTTCGTCGTCACCCGCGAGACGGCCAGGAAGTACAAGCTGACCTCGCTCGCCGACCTGGCGAAGCACAACGGCAAGCTCGTCATCGGCGCCGCGCCCGAGGTGAAGAAGCGCCAGGTCGGCGCGGTCGGCCTGAAGGACGTGTACGGCGTCGAGTTCAAGGAGTTCAAGTCCCTCGACTCGTCGGGGCCGCTGGTCAAGGGCGCCCTGAAGAAGGGCGACGTCGACGTGGCGAACCTCTTCACCACCGACACGGACATCGTCGACAACCACTGGGTCGTCCTCACCGACCCCAAGAACCTCGTCCCCGGCCAGCACGTCGTCCCGCTCGTCGCCGACCGCAAGGCCGACTCGACGGTCCGCAAGGCGCTCGCGCGCCTGGGCAACGTACTGACGACGGAGCAGCTCACCGAGCTCAACCGGCAGGTGGACAAGGACAAGAAGGACCCCCAGGACGTTGCCGACGCGTACGCGCGTCAGCACGGGATCAGCAAGGGCTGAAGGAGAGTCGGATCATGGCCGAAGCACTCGTGGAGCGGCGCTCCATCGACGTAGTTCCCGACGCGGAACGCCACGGCACGGCGTTCTCGCAGTTCACGCTCTGGCTCGGCGCGAACCTCCAGATCACCGCCGTCGTGACGGGCGCGCTCGCCGTCGTCTTCGGCGGCGATGTGGTCTGGTCGCTCGTCGGTCTCGTCGTCGGCAACCTGCTGGGCGGCGCCGTCATGGCGCTGCACTCGGCGCAGGGCCCCAGGCTCGGCCTGCCGCAGATGATCCAGTCCCGCGCCCAGTTCGGTGTGCGCGGCGCGGTCGTCCCGCTGCTCCTGGTGATCCTGATGTACGTCGGGTTCTTCGCCAGCGGCAGCGTGCTCGCCGGGCAGGCCGTCGGCGAGCTCACACACACCGGCGACACCACGGGCATCGTCGTGTTCGCCCTGGTCACCGGGGCGACGGCGACCGTCGGCTACCGCGTCATCCACGCGCTCGGCCGGGTCGCCAGCATCGTGTGCGCCATCGCCTTCGTCTACCTCGGCATCCGGCTCCTGGACCGGGTCGACCTCTCGGCGCTGCTGCACGACGCGCACTTCGACGCCCCGATGTTCCTGCTCGCCATCTCGCTCTCCGCGTCCTGGCAGCTCGCCTTCGGCCCGTACGTCGCGGACTACTCGCGCTATCTGCCCCGCACGACGTCGGCGAAGTCCACGTTCTGGTGGACGCTGTCGGGGTCGGCGATCGGCTCGCAGTGGTCGATGACGTTCGGCGTCCTCGTCGCGGCGACGGCGGGGGCGAAGTTCCTCGACAACCAGGTCAGTTACGTGGTCGGCCTCGGCGGCGCCGGGATCATCGCCTCGTTCCTGTACTTCGTGATCGCGCTCGGCAAGCTGACCATCAACGTGCTCAACACGTACGGCGGCTTCATGTCGATGGTGACGAGCGTCAGCGGATTCCGCGGTCAGAAGGTCCTCTCGCAGCGCGCCAGGGCCGCGTACATCGCGCTGATCATGATCGCGGGCACGGCGGTCGCGCTGGTCGGCAAGGACAGCTTCCTGTCGTCCTTCAAGGACTTCCTGCTGTTCCTGCTGACGTTCTTCACGCCCTGGTCGGCGATCAACCTGGTCGACTACTACCTGATCTCCAAGGAGCGGTACGACATCCCGGCCCTCTCCGACCCGCACGGGCGCTACGGGGCCTGGCGCTGGGACGCGCTCACCGTGTACGCGATCGGGCTCCTCGCGCAGCTCCCGTTCCTCGCCACGCACTTCTACACGGGCCCGCTCGTCGAGCCGCTCGGCGGCGCCGACATCTCCTGGATCGTGGGGCTCGTGGTGCCGGCCGTCCTGTACTGGGCCGTGGCCCGGCGCAACACGGCGCACATCCCCGAGCGGACGCTGCGTGAGCCGGTGGCGGCCGAGTAGGGCCCGGCCCAGGGACAAGAGGGGGGTTAGCCCCACTGCGACGGCGGCCTCCGGTCCGTAACGTGGCCCGGTATGGAAGCCCGTGACGCCGAACTCAAGAAGGAACTCGACGCCACCCTGCACGCACGCAGGGAACTCGGCGAAGAGTACGAGTCCGCGCTCGTCGACTCGTTCCTGGACAAGGTCGAGCAGCGCCTCGACGGTGCCGTGGACCGCCGTGTGCGGAGGCAGTTGGCGGAGCAGCAGATGGTCGTCGCCCGGGGCGCGCGCTCCCCGCGCGGCGACGGCGACAGCTGGGGCGAGCGCTTCGGCTTCGGCATCGTCTCCCTGGTGCTCGCCATCCCGCTGTCCGCGATCGCCGTCGTCAACGCCGATCTGCCCGGCCTGCTGATCGCCTGGACGGGCATCGTCGGGGTGAACGCGCTGCACGCGGTGCGGTGGATGCCGCGCTTCGGGTCGCGCAAGGAGCGCGACACCTCGGACTGGGAGGACTGAGCCCCCTTACGTCAGCTCTCAGGGAGCCCTCAGATTCCCTCGTTAGTCTCCGCCCGGTCGAGGTGACACCGGAGTGCGGAGGTGGCGGACGTGGCGACGCGCGGTGGGCAGGGTCTGGCCCGGGTGGCGGTGGTCGTGAGGGCCGGGGCCGCGCCCCTGTGGTGGCTCGGGGTGTGCGCCGCGGGCATCGGAGTGCTCCCGCCGGGACTCACCGGCCGCCGTATCGGCGTGCTCGCGGGAGCGGCCCTCTTCCTGCTCTCGGCGGCCACGGTCGCGGGCGTGGGGCGAAAGCGCTACGCGGGCCTGGCGCGCTCGGCGTCGCGCGCGGGCAAGCACGACGTGCTCCAGGACCGCGCGGTGACGGTGCGCAACTGGCGCCGCGGCCACCGCTGGTGGCTGCTCCTCGCCTTCCTCGCCGCCCTCGGCTCCGCCTTCGCGCTGCCCGCCGCGGGCGGCCTCCTCGTCGCCGGCACGGGCGCCGGCCTGTGGCTGCGGGCGACCCGCCTCGGCCGCCTGGAACGCCGCGACGACCAGCTCCTGTGGGTACGGGTCGACTGGCTCGACGGGCGCGCGGGCGCTCCCGCGGGCGCCCGCGTCAAGGGCTACCGGTCGACGGGCACAGGCGCGGGCGACGCCGCACCGGGCGGGGCGCGGCGCCGCCCCTGAGCGGGCGTGCGGGCCGGAAGGCTCAGACCTCGAGCTCGGCCTCGATCTTCCTCAGCTGGTGGCGTGCCATCGCCAGGTTCGCGCGGCTCGAATCGAGGACCAGGTACAGGAAGAGACCGTTGCCGGAGCGCCCCGACAGCAGGCGGATCAGGTGGTACTGGGTGCCGAGCGTGATCAGGATGTCCTCGATCTCGTCCTTGAGGCCGAGGTGCTCCATGGTGCGGAGTTTCGCCCGTACGACGTCGGTGTTGCCGGCGGCGGCCACTTCGAGGTCGAAGTCCTTGGTGCCGCCGATGGTGCCGAGCGCCATGCCGCTCGTGTAGTCGACGAGCGCGGCGGCGGTGGCGCCTTCGATCGAGGTGACGGCGTCCTTGAGGGCGGCTTCGGTGTTGGCCATGGTCGGTCCTTTCGAGGAATCGCGTGTGCGGTGTATTCGTTCAGGAAGCGGACTGGGGCGGTACGGGGCGGGTGGGCAGCCGCTGTTGCCGGGTTGACGGCCGGGGCTGGCGCCGGTCGGGCGCGGGCGGTTCGACGGGTGTCAGGACGTCCGCCACGAGTTCGCCGATACGCGCCCCGCAGCGGCGGCCCTCCAGGTGCAGGCGGCCGACGCTGACCTGGTCGTCCGCGAGCAGCGTCAGGACCGCGGACGGGCCGGCCGCGTAGGTGGCCACATAGCCGTGCGTGCCGCGCACGAGGAGTTCGCGCAGGTCGCCGCGCCCCGTCGCGTCGGCCATGCGCAGGGCCACACCGAGCGAGGCGGCGGTGAGCGCGGCGATGCCCTCGGCCTCCACGCCCGGGGTGTCATGGGCGAGGACCAGCCCGTCGACACCTGCCGCGAGCGCACCCGTGAGGCGGGGCACGCGGGCTCTCAACCGGTGCAGTTCTTCGAGGACTTCGGCCTCGGCCGTCATCAGCTGTCTCCTCTCGGCACGCTGGCGGAGCGCGCGTCTCACAGGGCCTCCAGCGCGTCTCTGAGGCGGCGTAACAGTGCGACATCGGGGTCGGCCGACGCCGCGCCCGCCCAAGCGGGCGTGGCCGGGGCGGGCGGCAGCGGAGGCGGTGCCGCAGCCCGTACGAGGCCGGCGGCGGCGAGCCTGCGCAGATCCACCAGGGTGTGGAAGGCGGGCCTGCCGAGGACGTGGGAGATATCGGCCGCGGTGCGCGCTCCGTCGACCAGGGCGAGCACGGCGCGCTGGCGCGGCGGGACCGCGAGGCGGTGGCCGCCGCCCTGCTCGAGGGGTGCCGTGTCGGCGGCGGCGTCGGGCCAGATGCCGTGCAGCAGCTCGCGCCGGCGCAGCGTCTCGGCCTCCACGGACGCGACGGAGACGGGGTGGACGGTGCCGAACCAGTGGGCGGCGCCGTAGCGGAAGCGGGCCGGGGCGCCGCTGGGCGCGAGTGCGAAGAACGCGGCGTCGTAGAGGGCGCCCAGGTGGCACAGTTCGAGCGCGCCGTCGGTGAGCCGGCCGCTCTCCACGAGGTACCGGCCGACCCGCTGCCGTGTCCCGGCCGCGTCGACGGCCTCCCACCAGCCGTCGGGGTGCAGGGCGCCGCCGGTGGTGAGCAGGACGTCGATGCCGGGCGTCGCGGGGCTCTCGGCGTGCACGACCTGCCCGTCGGCGAGGTAGAGCGTGCCGCGGTCGCGCAGCAGGGCGCCGGTGGCCCGCTCCTCGGCGAGGCGGCGCAGCATGGGGGAGACCCCGGCCGGTGTCGTCGTGCGGCCCTCGGCCCTGGCCGCCGCCGTCGTGGTCACCCGAGCACCAGCCGGTCCGCCATCTCGCCGAGCCGGATGCGGGACAGCGCCAGGTTGCCCTGTTCCCGGTCGAGCCAGAGATGGAGGAAGACGCTGCTGTCGAACGTGGTCCGCACGAAGCGCAGCACGTGATAGCCGTCCCGGCTGGTGACGATGACGTCCTCGACCGGCGGCTCGCCTGCGGACCAGTCGGCGCCGCCGGCGGGCGCGAAGGCGCGGTGCTCGGCCGTCATCCGGGCCAGCTCGGCGGCCTCCGCGGCGGTCGCCTCGTGGTCCCCGTTCGGCGAGTCCCCGACGGTGCCGAGGGCGAGTCCGCTGGTCCAGTCGACCACGGAGGCACCCCGCGCACCGGGCAGCCGCATGGCTTCCAGCAGGCACTCGTCGATTCCGGGCACACCGGACTCCTCCCGTACGTGACGTTCGGCCGTGTGCACGACGCTACGCAACGTACGGATGCCAGGTGAGGGTTCTGGCATTTTCCAGTGGAACATGCGTGGAGCGACTAAAATCCGCCAACCGGCCTGATATCCGCGGGAGTCGGGGCGCCGCCCTGCTCGGAGGAAGCCCCTCCGTGTGGCCCCCGAGGCGCCTCCGTAGCACCCCCTCGGGGCCCTGGCAGCGCCTCCGGCGCGTCGCCGCCCGACTCCCTGATGATCCCTGTGACCAGGCGATCACCCATGTCCGGCGCGGCGGCGCGGCAACCGGCCGGGGAGATGTATTGACTAGTTCTATTCAGAACGCCAGGATGTGAATATCCACGGCAACAGTTTCTAGGAGGCAGCCATGTCAGGACCCCGCCCCGTACGAGCCCCGCGCGGTACGGAACTGAACACCCTGGGATGGCAGCAGGAGGGCGCCCTGCGGATGCTCATGAACAACCTCGACGCGGAGGTTGCCGAGCATCCCGACAAGCTGGTCGTCTACGGGGGCACCGGCAAGGCGGCCCGCTCCTGGGAGGCGTACGACGCGATCGTGCGCACGCTCAAGACATTGAAGTCGGACGAGACGCTCCTCGTGCAGTCCGGCAAGCCGGTCGGTGTCATGCGCACCAGCGAGTGGGCGCCGCGCGTGCTGCTCGCCAACTCCAACCTGGTGGGCGACTGGGCGAACTGGGAGGAGTTCCGCAAGCTGGAGGCCGAGGGTCTGACCATGTACGGCCAGATGACGGCCGGTTCGTGGATCTACATCGGCTCGCAGGGCATCGTCCAGGGCACCTACGAGACCTTCGGCGCGGTCGCCCGCAAGAAGTTCGACGGCACTCTCGCCGGCACGATCACCCTCACCGCAGGCGTCGGTGGCATGGGCGGCGCCCAGCCCCTCGCCGTGACGATGCACGAGGGCGTCGCCATCTGCGTCGACGTCGACGGGACCCGCATCGACCGCCGCATCGGCACCCGCTACCTGGACGTGAAGGCCGACAACCTGGACCACGCCCTGGAGCTCGCGGTCCAGGCCCGTGACGAGCGCCGCGGCCTGTCCATCGGCGTGGTGGGCAACGCAGCCGAGATCTTCCCGGAGCTGCTGCGCCGCGAGGCCCCGATCGACATTGTCACCGACCAGACCTCCGCCCACGACCCGCTGGCCTACCTGCCCGTCGGCATCTCGGTCGAGGACTGGGACAAGGAGCGCGAGGCCGACCCGGCCGGCTTCACCGACAAGGCGCGCCACTCGATGCGCCTCCACGTCGAGGCCATGATCGGCTTCCTCGACCGCGGCGCCGAGGTCTTCGACTACGGCAACTCCATCCGCGACGAGGCCCGCAAGGCGGGCTGCGAGCGCGCCTTCGACTTCCCCGGCTTCGTCCCGGCGCACATCCGCCCGCTGTTCGAGGAGGGCCTCGGCCCGTTCCGCTGGGCCGCCCTGTCCGGCGACCCGGAGGACATCGCCAAGACGGACAAGGCGATCAAGGAGCTGTTCCCGGAGAACAAGCACCTGCACCGCTGGATCGACATGGCCGCCGAGCGGATCGCCTTCGAGGGCCTGCCCGCGCGCATCTGCTGGCTCGGCTACGGCGAGCGCCACCTGGCCGGTCTGAAGTTCAACGAGATGGTCGCCTCCGGCGAGCTCTCCGCCCCGGTCGCCATCGGCCGTGACCACCTCGACTCCGGCTCGGTCGCCTCCCCGTACCGCGAGACCGAGGCCATGAAGGACGGCTCCGACGCCATCGCCGACTGGCCGCTGCTCAACGCCCTGGTCAACACGGCCTCCGGCGCCTCCTGGGTCTCCATCCACCACGGTGGCGGCGTCGGCATGGGCCGCTCCATCCACGCCGGTCAGGTCTGCGTCGCCGACGGCACCGAGCTGGCCGCGCAGAAGATCGAGCGCGTCCTCACCAACGACCCGGCGATGGGCGTCATCCGCCACGTCGACGCGGGCTACGAGCACGCGGCCGAGGTCGCGGCCGAGCGCGGGGTGCGGGTGCCGATGCGCGAGGGTGACGACGCGTGACGAGTTCTTCCTTCGGCGAGATGTGGCGCGACCTCGCGCCCATCGGCCGCCACAACGAGAGCGGCGGCTACCGCCGCTACGCCTGGACCGCCGCCGACACCGACTGCCGGGCCTGGTTCAAGGACCAGGCCGAGTCCCGTGGCCTGACCTACGAACTCGACCGCAACGGCAACCAGTGGGCCTGGCTCGGCGACGCCTCCGCAGGGGACGCCGTCGTCACGGGCTCCCACCTGGACTCCGTACCGGACGGCGGCGCGTTCGACGGGCCCCTCGGGGTCGTGTCGTCCTTCGCCGCCCTCGATGAACTGAGGCGCAGGGGAGTGGAGTTCACCCGCCCCCTCGCCCTCACCAACTTCGGTGACGAGGAGGGCGCCCGGTTCGGCCTGGCCTGCGTCGGCTCCCGCCTCACCGCGGGCCGGCTCACCCCGGAGCATGCGGCGCAGCTGCGGGACGGCGACGGCGTCAGCCTCCCGCAGGCCATGGAGCGGGCGGGCTACGACCCGGAGGCGATCGGCCCCGACCCCGAGCGGCTCGCGCGCATCGGCGCGTTCGTCGAGCTGCACGTGGAGCAGGGCCGCGCCCTGGACCTGTCCGGCGACGCCGTGGGCATCGCGAGCGCGATCTGGCCGCACGGCCGCTGGCGCTTCGACTTCCGCGGCGAGGCCAACCACGCGGGCACCACGCGTCTCGTGGACCGCCGCGACCCGATGCTGTCGTACGCGCAGACCGTCCTCGCCGCCCGCCGCGAGGCGGAACTCGCGGGCGCCGTCGCCACGTTCGGCAAGATCTCCGTCGAGCCGAACGGCGTCAACGCCATCCCGTCCCTGGTCCGCGGCTGGCTCGACTCCCGCGCCCCCGACCAGCAGACCCTCGACACGGTCGTCACGGCCGTCGAGAAGGCGGCCCGCGAGTACGCCGACGCGCACGGCATCGACCTGGAGACCGTGCGCGAGTCGTTCACGCCGGTCGTCGAGTTCGACCACGCGCTGCGCGACGAGCTCGGCCGCATCCTCGGCACCGACGAGCAACTCACCGTCCCGGTGCTCGGCACCGGTGCGGGACACGACGCCGGAATCCTCGCGGACTCCGTGCCGACCGCCATGCTGTTCGTGCGCAACCCCACGGGCGTCTCGCACTCCCCGGCCGAACACGCCGCGGAGGACGACTGCCTCGCCGGGGTGAGCGCACTCGCCGACGTATTGGAGGGCTTGGCGTGCAGGTGACGTACTGGCTGGAGCATGCCTGGCTCGACCCGGAGGTCGAGCCGGGCGTGGTCGTCGAGGTGTCGCGGGACGGCCGCATCGCGGACGTGCGCACCGGCGTCGGCACCCCGCCCCCCGACGCGACCGTTCTGCGCGGCCTGACCGTCCCCGGCCTGGCCAACGCCCACAGCCACGCTTTCCACCGCGCCCTGCGCTCCACCGTCCAGGTGGGCTCGGGCACGTTCTGGACGTGGCGCGAGGTCATGTACTCGGTCGCGGACCGGCTGACCCCGGACACGTATCACGCGCTGGCCAGGGCGGTGTACGGGGAGATGGCGCTCGCCGGGATCACCACCGTCGGCGAGTTCCACTATCTGCACCACGCGCCGGACGGCACCCCGTACGACGACCCCAACGCGATGGGCGAGGCCCTGATCGCGGCGGCGGCCGAGGCCGGCATCCGCATCACGCTCCTCGACACCGCGTACGTCTCGTCGGGCTTCGGCAAGGAGCCCGACCGCCACCAGCGGCGCTTCTCCGACGGCACCACCGAGGCGTGGGCGGAGCGGGCCACGCTCCTCAAGGACCGCGACCACGTGCGCATCGGCGCGGCGATCCACTCCGTGCGGGCCGTCCCCGCGGACCAGCTCGACACGGTCGCCGAGTGGGCGGGGACGCGCGGCGCGCCCCTGCACGTCCACCTCTCCGAGCAGGCCGCGGAGAACGAGGCGTGCCTGGCCGCGCACGACTGCACGCCGACCCGGCTCCTCGCGGACCATGGCGTGCTCGGCCCGAACACCACGGGCGTCCACAACACGCACCTCACCGACGAGGACATCGCCCTGCTGGGCGGTTCCGGGACGGGCACGTGCATGTGCCCCACCACGGAACGCGACCTGGCGGACGGCATCGGCCCCGCCGTCGCCCTCCAGAAGGAGGGCTCACCGCTCTCCCTGGGCTCGGACAGCCACGCCGTCATCGACCTCTTCGAAGAGGCGCGGGCGATGGAGCTGAACGAGCGGCTGCGCACGCGGACGCGGGGCCATTGGACGGCGGCGGCGCTGCTGCGCGCCGCCACGGCCGACGGTCACGCGGCGCTCGGCTGGGACGACGCGGGACGGATCGAACGCGGGGCGCTCGCCGACCTCACGACCGTCGCGCTGGACTCCGTACGGACGGCGGGCCCGGTGCCGCGCCTCGGGGCGGAGACGGCGGTGTTCGCGGCGTCGGCCGCGGACGTGCGGCACACGGTCGTGGGCGGCCGCCACATCGTCCGTGACGGCCGGCACGAGCTGGTCGGAGACGTCCCCGGGGCGCTGGCCGCGGCGATCGGGGCGCTGCGGGCGTAAGGCTGTCTCCCCTCCCCAGCCCGCCTCTTCCCGAATGTCCTCGAACGCCGGACGGGCTGACACAACAGCCCTCCGGCGTTCGAGGATTTCCCACCCACGGAGAGGAACCATGACCACCACCGTCATCACCAACATCGGCTCCCTGGTCACCAACGACCCGGCCCACGGCGACAGCCCGCTCGGGCTCATCGAGAACGCGGCGGTGGTCGTCGAGGGCGACCGGATCGTCTGGGTGGGGCCGCAGGCGAAGGCCCCCGACGCCGACGCCACCCACGACGCCGAGGGCCGCGCCGTCATCCCCGGATTCGTCGACTCGCACTCCCACCTGGTGTTCGCGGGCGACCGCACCCAGGAGTTTAACGCCCGCATGTCGGGCCGCAGTTACTCCGCCGGAGGCATCCGTACGACGGTCGCGGCCACCCGCGCCGCCACGGACGCGGAGCTGGAGGCGAACCTCACCCACTACCTCGCAGAGGCGCTGCGCCAGGGCACGACGACGTTCGAGACGAAGTCGGGCTACGGGCTGACCACCGAGGACGAGGAGAGGGCGCTGCGCATCGCTGCGCGGCACACCGACGAGGTCACCTACCTCGGCGCGCACATCGTGTCGCCGGACTACGCGGACGACCCGGCCGCCTACGTCGCGCTCGTCACCGGCGAGATGCTGGACGCCTGCGCCCCGCACGCCCGCTGGGTCGACGTCTTCTGCGAGAAGGGCGCCTTCGACGGCGACCAGGCCCGCGCGATCCTCACGGCCGGCAAGGCCCGCGGCCTGCACCCCCGCGTCCACGCGAACCAGCTCGGCCACGGGCCCGGGGTCCAGCTCGCCGTCGAACTCGACGCGGCGAGCGCCGACCACTGCACGCACCTCACGGACGCGGACGTCGACGCCCTCGCCAACAGCGGGACGGTCGCCACGCTGCTGCCCGGCGCCGAGTTCTCCACGCGCGCCGAGTGGCCCGACGCCCGCCGCCTCCTGGACGCGGGAGCGACCGTGGCGCTGTCCACGGACTGCAACCCGGGCTCGTCCTTCACGTCCTCGGTGCCGTTCTGCATCGCCCTGGCCGTACGGGACATGGGGATGACCCCGGACGAGGCGATCTGGTCGGCGACGGCGGGCGGCGCGCGGGCGCTGCGCCGCGACGACATCGGCCGCGTGGCGCCGGGCGTGTACGCGGACCTGGCCCTGCTCGACGCGCCGAGCCATGTGCACCTGGCGTACCGGCCGGGCGTGCCGCTGGTGTCGGCGGTCTGGCGGCGCGGAGCACGCGCCGCCTGAGCCGCACACACGTCGCCTCCGCGCTGCATGCGCGGAGGCGATGGAGGTCATGGCTCCGGCGTGACGGCTATTCCTCGAGCGTGAGGCCCTTGCGCAGGCGTACCAGCGTGCGCGACAGCAGCCGGGACACGTGCATCTGGGAGATGCCCAGCTCCTCACCGATCTCCGACTGCGTCATGTTGGCGACGAAGCGCAGGGAGAGGATCTTCCGGTCCCGGGACGGGAGTTCGGCGATCAGGGGCTTCAGGGACTCGACGTACTCGATGCCCTCGAGCCCGTGGTCCTCGTACCCGATGCGGTCCGCGAGCGCGCCCTCGGAGTCGTCCTCCTCGGGCTGTGCGTCCAGGGAGCTGGCCGTGTAGGCGTTGGAGGCGGCCATGCCCTCGACGACCTCGTCGTTCGTGATGCCCAGGCGCTCGGCGAGCTCGCCCACCGTCGGTGCGCGGTCGAACTGCTGGGCGAGTTCGTCGCCCGCCTTGGCAAGGTCGAGACGAAGCTCCTGGAGCCGCCGCGGAACGCGAACCGACCAGGACGTGTCACGGAAGAAGCGCTTGATCTCGCCGACGATGGTCGGCATCGCGAACGTGGGGAACTCGACGCCGCGGCTCAGCTCGAAGCGGTCGATCGCCTTGATCAGGCCGATCGTGCCGACCTGGATGATGTCCTCCATCGGCTCGCTGCGGGAGCGGAACCGGGACGCCGCGAACTTCACCAGGGCGAGATTGAGTTCAACCAGCGTGTTGCGGACATACGAATACTCGTGGGTGCCCTCTTCGAGGGACTCCAGCCGCTCGAAGAGCGTTTTGGACAGGGCCCGGGCATCCACGGGGCCCACCTCGTCGAAAGGCGGGATCTCCGGCAGGCCGGCCAGGTTGTCGAAGGTCTCGTGTTCCGGTGGGGGTGTCGACGTCGACGCCTGGTCAGTACGCGATTCGTCGAGCCGGGGTGACATGATGTCCTCCATCGTTCTCGGCATATGGCTGCCGGTGCCAATTCGTGCACTGCGGTGTGCGGCGCCTCCAAAGCCGGCCGTGGTCGATAGCTGTCCTTACTAGGCCTACCCGCTTTTACGCTCCGCCCGCAAGTGCGTTCTGTGCGTAAATGTCCGATTCCTAGGGGTTGTTCGGGTACCGGAGGGCATACTGAAGGCGTAGTGTTCGAGGGCGTCAATGAACAGCCACGACGGTCGAGCAGACTCGGAAGAGAGAGACGTCATGGACCGCGGGACAGTCGGCAGCGCGCATCGGGGCCGGCTTCTGGTCGAGGTGCGGGAAGAGGGCGCCAGCGCCGTCGTGACTCCGGTGGGTGAGCTGGATCACCACACCGCCGATCTATTGCGAGAACCCCTGGAGAGCTGTCTCACCGCCGGATTCTCACGGCTGGTGATCGACTGCTCACGGCTTGAGTTCTGCGATTCGACCGGGCTCAATGTGCTGCTCGGCGCCCGCCTCAAGGCGGAGGCCGCCGGCGGCGGAGTCCATCTGGCCGGGATGCTGCCCGTGGTGGCCCGGGTCTTCGAGATCACCGGCGCGGAAGCCGTCTTCACCGTCCATGAGTCGCTGAGCGCGGCTCTCGAGGACTGACAGGACGCGTACGCAGGTGAAGCACGGAAGTTACGCGTCAGTTGTCTCTACGTGATCGAGGCGTTACCAGCGTCACACCAGCCATGCCGAACAAGTGGGTGTTCTCACGGATCGGTCGGGCAGGAGACATGCTGGGTCCGACGCCGGACCACGCCGCCACGGCGGATCTTTTCCACACATCACACGTCAAGAGTCTCGGTGAGGTGAAGTGCTGATGGGCACCACCCGGCCTTACTCGCCGGGCGACCGCGGCCCGGAGCCGGAAGCCGCCGGCGAAACCGGTGGCACGCCAGGTCTGCCCCCCGTCGACGTCGGGCGGGCAGCCGGGCACCAGAGCCGCAGGCTCAGCCTCGCCGGGGCGGCCGGCATCGTCCCCCTGGCTCGTGACTTCACCCGCGAGGCGTTGCACGCGTGGGGCTGGATGCCGGCGGACACCGCCGACCGGAGAGCCGCCGCCGAGGACGTCCTGCTCGTCGTCTCCGAGCTGGTCACCAACGCCTGTCTGCACGCCGAGGGCCCCGAGGAGCTGCGCATCTCCTGCGACAGCAAGGTGCTGCGCATCGAGGTCTCCGACCGGGGGTCCGGGCAGCCCGCGCCCCGGACCCCGCACCGCGCAGGCCGCCCCGGAGGGCACGGGATGTTCATCGTGCAGCGCCTGTGCGTGGACTGGGGGGTCGTCAGGACCGCGGGCGTCCCCGGCAAGACCGTGTGGGCCGAAGTCGGGGCGCCCGCCTGACGGGAGCCCTTGGGGGGCCTGGGGTTACCCCGGGTTCGCACGTCTCTTCGCACGCGCCGGATCCCATCGGATCCGGCGCACACTTATGTCTTCCCTCGACAAGGTCCCCGGCGTACCTTGAGCGCCCAATCTGATGTGCCGTCAGTAACTTGGCGCGTGCCACTCAGGAACTCCCGGCATGAGGGGAACTCGAGGTGTCGTACCGGACGTACCAGAAGCGAACGGCAGCGCTCGCGCTGGCCGCGGCCCTGGCCGGCTCCGGGGTGCTGATGGCCGCCCCCGCAGCCCAGGCCGATGTGCAGGACGTCAACTACCAGTGCAAGACGCCGATCGGGAACAAGGGAGCGGTCTCCCCGATCGACATCAAGGGCGTGAAGAGCGGCAGCGGCTACAAGATCACCATGTCCTTCCAGAAGGGCGTCTCGTCCAGCCCGGTCGAGCTCGGCAAGGGCGCCATGAAGCCCAGCGCCGTCATCAAACTGGGCGGCGCGGAGACCGGTTCTCTGCCGGTGTCCGGGCCGCCGAACGCCGAGGCGGTCCCCGCCAACACCCCCATCAAGATCAGCGACCTGTCGGGCACCTACACCCCCGCGAAGAGCGGCAAGGTCACCTTCACGGCGGGTGTCCTCACCATCAAGGCGCTCGGCACCACGACCACGTGCACACCCGCGAACAGCCCGAAGCCGTCACTGACCCTGGACGTCAAGTCGGCCGGAGGCGGCGGCACTTCGGGCGGATCCTCGGGCGGATCGCAGAGCAACCCGTCCGGCGGCGAACTGCCGCAGACGGGACCCGAGGACTCCGCGATCGCGCTCGGCACCCTCGGCGGCACGGTGCTGCTCGCGGGCGCCGCGGGCGTGCTGTGGCTGACGCGGCGCAACCAGGCGGCGCGCTGACCTCGGCGGCCGTGCCCGTCCGACATCCGTACGTGACGACCTGGAGCCGCCGATGCCGTCCAGTCCCCGGGCCCGCGCCCGCCTGCGCGCGCTGTGCGGGGCCGCCGTCCTGCTGACATCGGGGGCGGGGGTCCCGGCGGCCGCGGCCGGCACGGCGCCCGCCTGGTCCGTCTCGCCGTCGGCCGGCGGCGGCACCAGGCCCGCGCAGGACGGGCGCCCCTACTTCTACGCGGAGGGGGTGCCCGGCGCCGTGCTCCAGGACAAGGTGGCCGTCACCAACCCCGGCGGCCGCGCCCTGACCGTACGGCTGCGTGGCGCCGACGCCGACAACACCGGCACCGGCGCCCTCTCCCTGCGCACGAGGTCGACCGACACGGGCGCCTGGATCACCTTCGCCCGGCGCGAGGTGAGGATCCCGGCGCGCACCCGCGCCGAGGTGCCCTTCACCGTCACCGTCCCGGCCGACGCCACACCCGGCGACCACCCGGGCGCCGTCGTGGCGAGCGCGAACGGGCGGGACTCCGGGGTCAGCGTCCATCTGCGGGTCAGCGGCCCCACCCTCTCGGCGCTCACCGTCGAGCGGGTCCGGGTCGCCGGCGGCCGGATCTCGTACGACCTCGTCAACCGCGGCAACACCGTCCTGACCCCGAGGCTCGCCGTGCGCGCCGACGGCGTACTCGGCCGGGCGCTCGACCGGCGCCCGCGCACCCTGCCGGTCGAGCTGCTGCCGGGCCGCCGCGTCACCCTCAGCGAGCCCTGGAAGAACGTCCCCGCCCTCGACTCGGTCCGGGTGCGGCTCACGGTCACGGCCGGGGGCGGAGCGCACGACGAGGCGACGGCGACGAAGCGGTTCGTGCCGTGGGCGGCGGTCGCCGGAACGTGTGCCGTGATCCTGGTCGCCGGGGGCGCGGCCTTCTGGTTCGTACGCCGACGGCGGCATGCGAACGGCGGCAATGGCGGCAACGGCGCGAACAGCGGGAACCACGGGAGCCAAGAGATCCAAGGGAGTTGGTCATGAACCGCCGCCACCGCTGCGGGCCCCGGCTGTGGGCGGCAGCGCTCGTCCTCGTCACCGCGCTCGGCCTCGCCGCCCTGCCGCTGCAGGCCGCCTCCGCCGCCGAGGGGCCGGCCGTCACCCTCTCCAAGTCCCAGGCGGGCACGGGCGGTTCGATCACCGTCGGCGGCTCGGGCTGGCGTCCCAAGACGCTGCTCATGATGCTGATCTGCGGCCAGTCCGAACCCGGCCGGGGAGTCATCGGCGGCACGAACTCCTGCGCCAACGCCGACGGCCGCGCCGTCACGACCGGGGACAAGGGCACCTTCAGCAAGAAGCTCCCGGTCGCCGAGCCGCCCGTGCCCTGTCCGTGCGTCGTCCACGTGGCGACCGTCACCGGCGACAAGGCGCAGGCGGACGTGGTGTTCAAGGTCGCGGGCCATCCGGTCCAGGCACTCCCCGCGCAGTCGGACGGCGGCGGCAAGCTGTCCGTCCTCACCGACACCCGGCTCGACGGTTCGAGCGGCGTCCTGACCTGGTTCGGCGCGCCGGCGTCGCGCACCTTCGTCTTCACCGTCGGCAACGTCGGCTCGGCCCCCCTCAAGGACCCGGTCTTCCAGGTCGGCACCTCCCACGGCGTGTTCGCCCCGCAGTGGGAGGACCAGCAGTGGCGCGGCACGATCGCCCCCGGCAGGAAGGCGCAGATCAAGCTGCCCGTCGAGCTCACCTCGGGGGCGCACGGCAACTACCTCGTCTCCCTCAAGTTCGGCGGCAAGGTCCTCGCCGAGCAGCCGTGGGGCGTGGGCCGCCCCTGGGGCGTGACGCTCTTCTGGATCCTGCTCTGCGTCGTCCTACCGGCCGCCGTGTTCCGGATCGGGATGGCCGTCGTCGACCGCGTACGCCCTCGGCGGTCCGGCGGCGCGGGCCGGCACCGGGGCGCGCTGCGCTTTCCCGAACTGCCCGCGCGCGTACCGAAGCTGCGCCTGTCCGAGTCCTCCCGGCGCGTCGCGAGCCCGCCGCGCGACACCACGGGAACCGGCACCCACACCACTACGGCCCTGCCCTGGTTCACCCCGGACACCGATCCGGGCGCACCGGCCGGTCAGCTCTCCGCACCGTCAGACAACAGCCCGACAACGAAGGGAAACACGTGAGCACCCAACGGAGAGTGAGCGCGGCCGGCGTCGCCCTGATGCTGGGCGGTGCGGGCCTCCTGCTCGCCGCCGCACCGGCACAGGCCGCCGAGGTCGCGTACAAGACCGAGTGCATCCCGCCCGCGATCTCCGGTATGGACCCCGTGCACGGCACGACGAAGGTGGAGATCACGGCGCCCGCGGAGGCGAAGGTGGGGGACGAGGTGGAGGTCGTCTGGAAGACGACACAGGCCGCCTCGGACAACCCCGGCGTCATCGACCTGGAGAAGGACACCGTCCAGCCGACCGGCACGGTGAAGGTGGGCGGCGCGCAGACCGCGGATCTGGCGGTGGAGGGCCCGCGCAGCAACCCGCCGATCAAGAAGAACAGCCCCATGGTGCTCTCCGACATGAAGGGCAAGATCAAGCTGACGGCGCCCGGCGAGGTGACGCTGACCCCGGACAAGTACAACATCAACGTCAGCAAGCCGATCTCGACGGACACCAAGTGCTCGCCCGAGGAGACCGTGAAGCCCGGAGCGACCATCAAGGTCACCGACGCGGGCGGCGCCACCACGGGCGGGCTGCCCACCGGCCTTCCGACGGGCGTGCCCACCGGGCTCCCGACGGGTCTGCCGACCGGGCTTCCCACGGGCGGCACCAGCGGCGGCGGGACCACCGGCGGCTCCTCCGCCGCGGGCGGCAGCGACACCGGTGGCAGCGGCGGCGGGAAGAGCGACTTCACCGGCAAGGAAGTCCAAGTCCCCTACAAGTGCAAGACGCCCATCGGCAACAAGGACGCCACGTCGCCGGTGCAGATCAACGCGAAGAAGGACGGCGGGAATTACGGCCTCACGGTCCAGTTCAAGAAGTCCGTCATGGACAGCCCGGCCGACATCCCGAAGGACTCGGTCAAGCCGTCGATGGAGGTGAAGCTGGGCGGCGCCGACAAGGGCACCGTCCATGTGGAGGGCCCGACGAACGCGGAGCCCATCAAGTCCGGTGAGCCCATCAACATCCCCGACCTCACGGGCACCTACAAGCCGGGCGCCGACGGCAAGTCGACCCTGTCACCCGGCGTCCTCACGGTGAACGCCCTCGGCACGACGACGACGTGCACCCCGTCGAAGTCGGAGGTCTCCCTGGAGATCGACACGGCGGCCCAGCCGGGCGGCGCGGCCGGCGGCTCGGGGTCGGCCGGCGGCTCGGCGGGCGGCGCGGACACGTCCGGCGGCCTCGCGGAGACAGGCTCCTCGAACGACGGCGTCCTGCGCGCCCTCGGCCTGGTCGCGGGCACGGTGATCCTGCTGGGCGGAGCGGTCTTCACGTTCCTGCCGAAGCGGCGGGCCCGGCTGCGCTGACCGGGGACACCCCGTAACGCCGAAGGGCCGCCGCACCGGATCCGGTGCGGCGGCCCTTCACACATGTGCAGGCCGGGCGGAGCGACTAGCGGACGTCGCCCATGAGCTCCTTGACCTTCTTGCGGTACATGAACACCGCGCCACCCGCGATCACCGCGAGTGCGGCCTCCAGGGCCACGACGCCCGAGCCGTTGAGGTCGGCGCCGTAGGTGGAGAGCAGACCCGTCACCGCGTCGCCCGCCGTCACCGCGAGGAACCAGACACCCATCATCTGGGAGCCGTACTTCGCCGGGGCCATCTTGGTGGTCACCGAGAGGCCGACCGGGGAGAGCGTCAGCTCGCCGACCGTCTGGACGAAGTAGATCAGGACGAGCCACCAGGGGCTGACCTTGCCGTCGCCCGCGGCCGTCAGCGGCAGCAGGAAGACGAAGAAGGAGATACCGACGAGGGCCAGACCCAGCGAGAACTTGGTGACCGTGCTCGGCTCCTTGCCCTTGCGGGCCAGCGCCAGCCAGATCATGGCGGCGACCGGGGCCAGCGCCATGATGATCACCGGGTTCACGGACTGGAACCAGGAGACCGGGAAGTCCCAGCCGAAGACGCTCGTGTTGGCGTGACTGTCGGCGAAGATCGACAGGGTCGAGCCACCCTGGTCGTAGATCATCCAGAAGACGGCGGCGGCGACGAAGAACCAGATGTAGCCGGAGACCTTCGACTGCTCGGCGCTCGTCAGTTCCTTGTCGCGCTTGATGCGGCCGAGGACCATGATCGGGACGATCAGGCCGATCAGCATGAGCGGGACCATCACCCAGTTCAGGGTGTAGGTGCCGGTGCCCACGACGATGCCGTAGAAGACGACCGCGATGAGCAGCCAGATCATCGACTTCTTCAGCGTGGCGGCACGCTCGGCGGCGTCCAGCGGCTTCGGGACGACCGACGACTTCTCCGACAGGTGGCGGGTGCCCAGCAGGAACTGGGCGAGGCCGATCGCCATGCCGACCGCGGCGAGCGCGAAGCCGATGTGCCAGTTCACGTTCTGGCCGACGGTGCCGATGACCAGCGGCGCGGCGAACGCACCGAGGTTGATGCCCATGTAGAAGACGGTGAAGCCGCCGTCACGACGCGGGTCGTCGGGGCCGTTGTAGAGGTGGCCCACCATCGTCGAGATGTTGGACTTCAGCAGACCCGAACCGACGGCCACGAAGAGCAGACCGACGTAGAAGACGCCGTTCGACGGGACGGCCAGCAGCAGGTGACCGAGCATGATCACCACACCGGCGATCGCGGTCGTCTTGCGCGGACCCCACACGCGGTCGCCGAACCAGCCACCGGGCATGGCGAGCAGGTACACCGTCGAGACGTAGACGGAGTAGATGGCGATCGCGGTGGCCGCGTCGAGGCCGAGCCCCTCGGGGGCCACCAGGTACAGCGGAAGCAGGGCGCGCATGCCGTAGTAGGAGAAACGCTCCCACATCTCGGTCATGAACAGAGTGGCCAGACCGCGAGGGTGGCCGAAGAAGGTCTTGCCGCCGGAGGGTGCCCCGGTGGATTCCTTCGTCAGGCTGGTCGCCATGGAAGATCCTTGCTGGTACGGGTCGCGGGTCGTGGGTGACCGGGCGGCCAGTGGGGGGTGGCCGGCACCGGGACCTGCCGTCCTCCTCCCCACGCCCACAGGGGAGCGCCTCCGCGTGCGAAGACGCATACGGAGACCAGGTACGGCTGTCCCGGGATCCACACCCCGTACGCGTCATAGCGTCGGGGTCCGGCCCACAGGTCATTCCTTCATGCTGGTTGGTAACCAGCTCGCACATGAAAGAGACCTTCGGCGCGCGGTGCGCTCCAAAGGTCGTTCTTTAGTGCATCAGGCGTTCAGTCACCATACGACACGACAGTGCGGCATATGGAAGGACTTGAGACATGGATCACAGGTCTTGACGGAACCGTGCGCGCGGATTCGAAGGCATTCCCCAGGATCTCATCCCACAGCCGCAGGCCCGCCCGGCCAGGTCGCGGCCCTGGTGGATCGCCCCCCGGCCGCGGTCCGGCGCGGACTACCATCACTGCATGACCCGTGTACTGCTCGCCGAGGACGACGCGTCCATCTCGGAGCCCCTGGCCCGTGCCCTGCGCAGGGAGGGTTACGAGGTCGAAGTGCGTGAGGACGGCCCGACCGCGCTCGACGCCGGACTTCAGGGCAGCATCGACCTCGTCGTACTCGACCTGGGGCTGCCCGGCATGGACGGCCTCGAGGTCGCCCGGCGGATGCGCGCCGAGGGGCACACGGTGCCCGTCCTCATCCTGACCGCCCGCGCCGACGAGGTGGACACCGTCGTCGGCCTGGACGCCGGCGCCGACGACTACGTCACCAAGCCGTTCCGCCTCGCCGAACTGCTCGCCCGCGTACGGGCCCTGCTGCGGCGCGGCGCCGCCGAGCCCCAGCAGCCGCCCGCCACGCACGGCGTCCGCATCGACGTCGAGTCGCACCGCGCGTGGATGGGCGACGAGGAACTCCAGCTCACCGCCAAGGAGTTCGACCTGCTGCGGGTCCTGGTGCGCGACGCCGGCCGCGTCGTCACCCGCGACCAGCTGATGCGCGAGGTCTGGGACACCACCTGGTGGTCCTCGACGAAGACCCTCGACATGCACATCTCCTGGCTGCGCAAGAAGCTCGGCGACGACGCCGCCAATCCCCGCTACATCGCCACGGTGCGCGGCGTCGGCTTCCGTTTCGAGAAGAGCTGACGTACTGGTACAGCTATGCGCCGCCGTCTGATCAACTCCACGCTCGCCGTCGTGCTCGTCGTGATCGCTGTCTTCGGGGTCTCGCTCGTCATCGTCGAGACCCGCACGATCACCAACAGCGCCCAGGAGCGGGTGGACTCCGAGGCGGTCCGGCTCGTCAGCATCGTCGACAGCCGGCTCCTCGGTGACGAACAGGTCACCGGCGCGATCCTGAGGAACCAGGTCGGCCCCGACCGGTACGCCAGGATCGAGCTGCCCGGGCACGCCCCCATCCAGATCGGGGAGCGCCCCGCAGGGGAGGTCATCCAGGCCACCGCCAAGGGCGAGAAGGGCGAGACGGTCACCGTCGAGGAGCCGCGCTCCTCCGTCACCCGCGAGGTCGGCCGCACGCTGCTGATCATCGCCGGGGTGGCGCTGCTCGCCGTCATCGCCGCGGTCCTGCTCGCCGTACGCCAGGCCAACCGGCTCACGTCCCCGCTCACCGACCTCGCCTCCACCGCGGAGCGCCTCGGCTCGGGCGACCCCCGCCCCCGCCACCGCCGCTACGGGGTGACCGAGCTGGACCGGGTCGCCGACGTCCTCGACTCCAGCGCCGAGCGGATCGCCCGCATGCTGACCGCCGAGCGGCGCCTGGCGGCCGACGCCTCGCACCAGCTCCGTACGCCCCTCACGGCGCTCTCCATGCGCCTGGAGGAGATCACCGTCACCGACGACCTGGACACGGTGAAGGAGGAGGCGACGATCGCGCTCGCGCAGGTCGAGCGCCTCACGGACGTCGTGGAGCGGCTGCTGACCAACTCGCGCGACCCGCGTACCGGGTCCGCGGTCTCCTTCGACCTGGACGAGGTCATCAAGCAGCAGCTGGAGGAGTGGCGCCCCGCCTACCGCAGCGCGGGCCGCGCCATCGTCTCCTCGGGCAAGCGGCATCTGAAGGCCGTGGGCACGCCGGGCGCCGTCGCCCAGGTCCTTGCCGCACTGATCGAGAACTCGCTCATGCACGGCGGTGGCACCGTCGCGCTGCGCACCCGCGTCACGGGCAACCAGGCCGTCGTCGAGGTCACGGACGAGGGGCCGGGGGTGCCGGGGGATCTGGGTGCGCGGATCTTCGAGCGGACCATCAGCGGCCGCAACTCGACGGGTATCGGCCTCGCGGTCGCACGGGACCTGGCCGAGGCGGACGGCGGCCGCCTGGAGATGCTCCAGACGAACCCGCCGGTGTTCGGGCTGTTCCTGTCGCGTACGCCGCTGAAGAAGCCGGCGCCCGGTGGTGGGCCCGAGACGGTCCGCTAGCCGGCTGGCCGGTGCCTGGACCGGGCCTGGTCAGCGGTGGGTGCGCTGCACGTCGGAGCGGCGGTCCTCGCGCCCGTCCGGCCCGTCCCGGCCGTCCCGGGTCTCCAGGAACGATCCAGCGCGGGTGACGGTCTCGTGGGGCAGGGTCTTGAAGACCCACGTGCGGTACGACCAGAAGCGGAACAGCGTCGCGATGCCGATGCCGATGACCTTGAAGAGGTTGCGCTGGAGCGAGCTGTCCCAGCCGAAGCCGTAGATCGCCACGTACAGGACGCCGTTCTCGATCACCAGGCCGACCGCGCTGAACGCCAGGAAGAGCGAGAGCTCCCGCGTCCGGCCGCTCTTGTCGCGGTCACGGTAGGTGAAGTAGCGGAACCCCACGTAGTTGAAGGCGATGGCGATGACGGTGGCGATGATGTTGGCCCGCACGGCCTGAAGGTTCGTGGTGTGCCACAGAAAGTTGGAGACCCCGAAGTTCACCAGGGTTCCGAGCGCGCCCACGGCACCGAACTTGGCGACCTCGCGGCCGAGCCGGTCGAGCCGCGCACGCCATGTGACAGGTCCGTTCATCGTGCTTGCCCCAGCCCCCGTAGATTCCGATATATCGACCCCGTCATGCTAACCAGGCGGCTGGTCGGGCGCCTGGGGACGCCGGTAATCCTGGCACCGCGGGGCGGCCGATACTCTGGGGGTGTGACGTTCCCGGTAGTCGGCATGGTCGGCGGGGGGCAGCTCGCTCGTATGACACACGAGGCGGGCATCCCGCTCGGCATCAAGTTCAAGCTCCTCAGTGACACTCCTCAGGATTCCGCGGCGCAGGTGGTCAGCGATGTCGTCATAGGCGACTATCGCGACCTGGACACGCTGCGTGACTTCGCGCGGGGCTGTGACGTGATCACCTTCGATCACGAGCACGTGCCCACAGAGCACCTGCGGGCCCTGGAGGCGGACGGAATCCCCGTTCGCCCAGGACCCGATGCTCTGGTGCACGCCCAGGACAAGGGTGTGATGCGCGCGAAGCTCACGCAGATCGGTGCTCCCTGTCCGCGCCACCGCATGGTGAAGGACCCCGCCGACGTGGCGGCCTTCGCGGCGGAGGGCGCTGCTGACGGCGATCCCACCAGTGACGGGTTCCCCGTGATCCTCAAGACGGTGCGCGGCGGCTACGACGGGAAGGGGGTGTGGTTCGTACGGTCCCTGGAGGACGCGGCCGAGCCCTTCAAGGCCGGCGTCCCCGTCCTCGCGGAGGAGAAGGTCGACTTCGTACGGGAGCTCGCGGCCAATGTCGTCCGCTCCCCGCACGGCCAGGCCGTGGCCTACCCCGTCGTCGAGTCCCAGCAGGTCGACGGCGTGTGCGACACGGTGATCGCGCCCGCCCCCGGCCTCGACGAGGATCTCGCCCTGCGCGCCGAACAGCTGGCCCTCGGCATCGCGAAGGAGCTCGGTGTCGTCGGGCATCTCGCGGTGGAGCTCTTCGAGACCCGCGACGGCCGCATCCTCGTCAACGAACTGGCGATGCGCCCGCACAACTCCGGCCACTGGACCCAGGACGGGGCCGTGACCTCGCAGTTCGCGAACCACGTCCGCGCCGTCCTCGACCTCCCCCTCGGCGACCCGCGCCCGCGCGCCCCCTGGACGGTCATGTGCAACGTCCTCGGCGGCGACTACCCGGACAT
Source organism: Streptomyces sp. NPDC055140 (assembly GCF_053607285.1). NCBI lineage: Bacteria > Bacillati > Actinomycetota > Actinomycetes > Kitasatosporales > Streptomycetaceae > Streptomyces > Streptomyces sp. NPDC055140. The sequence continues at coordinate 202,385 of NZ_JBSGTG010000015.1, forward strand.
GTACTCCGCGTATCTGCACTGCATGGCCCGTGACCCGAAGCTCAAGATCCACATGTACGGCAAGGACGTGAAGCCCGGACGCAAGGTCGGCCACGTCAACACCTACGGCGACGACCTGGACGACGTGCTGGAGCGCGCCCGTCACGCAGCCGGCTACCTCAGAGGAACGATCACCGAATGAGCACGTCCCCTGTCGTTGGCATTGTCATGGGTTCCGACTCCGACTGGCCCGTCATGGAGGCCGCCGCCCAGGCTCTCGACGAGTTCGAGATCCCCTACGAGGTGGATGTCGTCTCCGCGCACCGCATGCCGCGCGAAATGATCGCGTACGGCGAGCGCGCCGACGGCCGCGGCCTCAAGGCGATCATCGCGGGCGCCGGGGGAGCCGCCCACCTGCCGGGCATGCTCGCCTCCGTGACCCCGCTGCCCGTCATCGGCGTCCCGGTCCCGCTGAAGTACCTCGACGGCATGGACAGCCTGCTGTCCATCGTGCAGATGCCCGCGGGCGTCCCCGTCGCCACCGTCTCCGTCGGCGGCGCGCGCAACGCGGGCCTGCTCGCGGCCCGCATCCTCGCCACCCACGACGAGGAACTCCTCGGCCGCATGCGGGAGTTCCAGCAGGAGCTCAACGACCAGGCCACGGAGAAGGGCAAGCGACTGCGGGCCAAGGTCGAGGGCGCGTCCGGCTTCGGCTTCGGGAAGTGACCGCGATGACCACCTCCCTGGAGCGGGCCCGCGCGATACTCGCCGACTTCCCCGTCGTCGACGGCCACAACGACCTGCCGTGGGCACTGCGCGAGCAGGTCGCGTACGACATCGACGCGCGTGACATCGCCGTCGACCAGAGCGCGCATCTGCACACCGACCTGGCCCGGCTGCGGGCCGGCGGGGTCGGCGCGCAGTTCTGGTCCGTGTACGTGCGCTCCGACATGGCCGGCGACGTGGCGGTCAGCGCCACCCTGGAGCAGATCGACTGCGTCCAGCAGCTGATCGAGCGCTACCCGGCCGACCTGCGCCGCGCGCTGACGGCCGCCGACATGGAGGCCGCCCGCACCGAGGGCCGGATCGCGTCCCTCATGGGCGCCGAGGGCGGCCACTCCATCGACAACTCGCTGGCCACGCTGCGCGCGCTGCACACCCTGGGCGTGCGCTACATGACACTCACGCACAACGACAACATCGCGTGGGCGGACTCGGCGACGGACGAGCCGGGCGTCGGCGGACTCTCGCCCTTCGGCCACGAGGTCGTACGGGAGATGAACCGGGCCGGCATGCTCGTCGACCTCTCGCACGTGGCGGCGACCACGATGCGGGCCGCGCTCGACACGTCGGTCGCGCCGGTGATCTTCTCCCACTCGTCCTCGCGCGCCGTGTGCGACCACCCGCGCAACATCCCTGACGACGTCCTGGAGCGGCTGCCCGCGAACGGCGGCGTCGCGATGGCCACGTTCGTGCCGAAGTTCGTCCTCCAGGCCGCCGTCGACTGGACGGCCGCCGCGGACGACAACCTGCGCGCGTACGGCTTCCACCACCTGGACACGTCGGCGCAGGCCATGAAGCTCCACCGCGCCTTCGAGGAGGAGCACCCGCGCCCGGTCGCCACCGTCTCCACGGTCGCCGACCACCTCGACCACATGCGCGAGGTCGCCGGCGTCGACCACATCGGCATCGGCGGCGACTACGACGGCACGGCGTTCCTGCCGGACGGCCTCGGCGACGTCTCGGGCTACCCGAACCTGATCGCGGAGCTCGTCGACCGCGGCTGGTCGGACACCGACCTCGCCAAGCTGACCTGGCAGAACGCGGTACGGGTCCTCGGTGCGGCGGAGGACGTGGCCCGGGACGAGCAGGCGCGGCGCGGCCCCTCGAACGCGACGCTCGACCAGCTCGACGGCTGAGCGACCAGCTCGACGGCTGGGCGATCGGGCTCGACGGCTGGGCGACCTGCAGAAACCTCCGGAGTGATGCTGCTCCGGAGGTTTGGGGGCCCGGTGTCGCCGAACGCGCGGCCCATCAGGTGGCTGCGGGCCATGCGTGTGAGGGCGAACGCTACTGCCGACACCGTCGACGCCCGGAGCTTTGCCATGGCAGACCTGCAGGACGAACTGACCGCCACCTCCGAGATGCGCGAGCTCACCGAGCTCGGTCGACACCGACATCCCGCGACTGCGTGACGGAGGCGTCGGCGCCCTTCTGTGGGGCAACGTCCAGCGCGTCCTGCGCGGGACGGAGTTCGCGGCGCGGTCAGCCGCGCTGCGCCGCCCGCCGTCGACGGCGAGGATCGAACGCCTCGACACGTGACGGGCGGGCAGGGGAGCGGACTCAGCAGGCGCACAGGCAGAACGGGTGCCCTGCCGGGTCCGCGTAGACCCGCCAGGTGCGCGAGCGGTCCTCCGCGTCGAGGACCCTCGCGCCCAGGGCCAGTACGCCCTTCTCCGCGGTGTCGAGGTCCTCGACCGTGAGGTCCAGGTGGAACTGCTGCGGCCGGTCGGGCGCGGGCCAGGCCGGCGGTACGAAGTCGGGTGCCGCCTGGAACGCGAGCGGCCGGCCGCCCGATACTTCCAGGTCGACCCATGTGCCGTCGTCGCTCGTCACTTCGCCGCCTAGCACCTCCGCGTAGAAATCGGCGAGCGCGCGCGGTTCGGGACAGTCCAGGACGACGACACCCAGCGTGGCGAGAGCCATGACATCTCCTCGGTGTGAGGGTTACCCGTAGAGGCCTTCATAAGGTAACCGCGTTACTGCATGCTCCCGCAACAGAGGTAACGTCGCAACCATGAACGACCGCGTGCCCGCACCCGGGGGACTGGCCCTGATCCAGGACCTGGTGAACACCCTCGACATCGAGACGGGCGCCGACGCACTCGACACGGAGAAGGGGCGCGAGGCGCTCGGCCTCACTCAGGAGGAGGCGGAACCGGCGCGCGAACTGCGCGAGTCGCTGCGCGTCGCCTGCCTCGCACACGGCGGACACGCCCCCCACCGCTCGGTGACACCCCTGCACCGGCTGCTCGCCGAGGCCCCGCTCCTGGTCACCGTCGACGCGACGGACGGCTCGGCCTCTCTCGCGCCGGCGGACCCGCACGCTCTCGTCTCCCGCGTCGCGGCGGCGATCGCCCAGGCGCACGCGGACGGCACCTGGCCCCGCCTGAAGGCCTGCGAGGCCCCCGACTGCCACTGGGTGTACTACGACCGCAGCCCGGCGGGCCGCGGTCGCTGGTGCTCGATGGCGGTGTGCGGAGCGCGCGCCAAGATGCGCCGCTACCGCGCGAAATAGAGGCTCAGGCAGCCGGGCGGCCCATCGCCCGGTACGTCCAGCCGGCTTTGCGCCACAGCACTGGGTCCAGCGCGTTGCGCCCGTCGAGGATCAGCCGCGTACCGGCCAGCTCGCCGAGTGCCGCCGGGTCCAGCTCGCGGAACTCGCGCCACTCCGTCAGGTGCAGGACCACGTCCGCGCCCCGCACGGTCGCCTCGGCGGACTCCGCGTAGCCGAGCGTGGGGAACAGGCGCCGCGCGTTGTCCATGCCCTTCGGGTCGTAGACCGTGACCTGGCCGCCCTGGAGGTGGATCTGCCCGGCCACATTCAGCGCGGGGGAGTCCCGTACGTCGTCGGAGTCAGGCTTGAACGTGGCGCCGAGCACCGCGACCCGCTTGCCCAGGAACGAGCCGCCGCCGAGCGCCTCGCGGGTCATCTCGACCATCTGGCCGCGGCGCCGCATGTTGATGGAGTCGATCTCGCGCAGGAACGTCAGCGCCTGGTCGGCGCCCAGCTCACCGGCGCGCGCCATGAACGCGCGGATGTCCTTGGGCAGACAGCCGCCGCCGAAGCCGATCCCGGCCCGCAGGTACTTGTTGCCGATCCGCTCGTCATGGCCGAGGGCCTCCGCCAGCTTCGCCACGTCGCCGCCCGCGGCCTCGCAGACCTCGGCCATCGCGTTGATGAAGGAGATCTTCGTCGCGAGGAACGAGTTGGCGGCCGTCTTGACCAGCTCGGCCGTCGGGAAGTCCGTCACCACGAACGGCGAGCCCTGCCCGACCGGCGTCGCGTACACCTCGCGCAGGGTCTTCTCGGCGCGGTCGCTGCGCACGCCGACCACGATCCGGTCCGGGTGCAGGGTGTCGCCCACCGCGAAGCCCTCGCGCAGGAACTCCGGGTTCCAGGCCAGCTCGACCTCGGCGCCCGCGGGCGCCAGCTCCAGGATGCGGGTCGCGAGGCGCTCGGCGCTGCCGACGGGCACCGTCGACTTGCCGACGACGAGCGCCGGCTTGCTCAGGTGCCGGGCCAGTGACTCCACCGCGGCGTCGACGTACGACATGTCGCAGGCGTACTCGCCGTGCTTTTGCGGGGTGTTCACGCACACGAAGTGGACGTCACCGAACTCGGCGACCTCGGCCCAGTCCATGGTGAAGCGCAGCCGCCCGGTCGATCCCTCGATCCCGGCGACGTGCTTGCGCAGCAGTTCCCCGAGACCGGGCTCGTACATGGGGACCTCGCCCCGTGTGAGCATCTCGATCTTCTCGGGCACGACATCGAGCCCGAGCACCTCGAAGCCGAGTTCGGCCATGGCGGCGGCGTGTGTGGCGCCGAGGTAGCCGGTGCCGATCACGGTGATCTTCAAGGCCATGAGAGCTCCAGAGGTGTACGGCTGCAGTGCGGCCCCGAGCATAGTCGGGCGTGACGGGGGCCCTCACAGGGCACGTTTCCGCTGTCGTGTAGCTCACGTATCCCTCAGGTGGGCAGAGGCATAAAATTTGGGTTACTTAACGGTAATTAGCGTCCTTGGAGCGTGAGTCACCTTGGCAGGTTCGCCCGAATTCGACCTGTACCGTCCGGCCGAAGAGCACGACATGCTCCGCGAGTCCGTGCGGGCCCTGTGCGAGGCCAAGATCGCGCCGTTCGCCGCGGCGGTGGACGAGGAGGCGCGTTTCCCGCAGGAGGCCCTCGACGCACTCGTCGCCAATGACCTTCAGGCCGTGCACGTACCGGAGTCCTACGGCGGCGCCGGGGCCGACGCCCTCGCGACCGTCATCGTGATCGAGGAAGTGGCCCGCGTCTGCGCCAGCTCCTCCCTCATTCCGGCCGTGAACAAGCTGGGCTCGCTGCCCGTCATCCTCTCCGGCTCCGAGGAGCTGAAGAAGAAGTACATGACGCCGCTCGCCAAGGGCGAGGGCATGTTCTCGTACTGCCTCTCCGAGCCGGACGCGGGTTCGGACGCGGCGGGCATGAAGACGCGCGCGGTCCGCGACGGCGACTTCTGGGTCCTCAACGGCGTGAAGCGCTGGATCACCAACGCCGGCGCCTCCGAGTACTACACGGTCATGGCCGTCACCGACCCGACCAAGCGCTCGAAGGGCATCTCCGCCTTCGTCGTCGAGAAGTCCGACGAGGGCGTCTCCTTCGGCGCCCCGGAGAGGAAGCTCGGCATCAAGGGCTCCCCGACGCGCGAGGTCTACCTCGACAACGTCCGCATCCCCGCGGACCGCATGATCGGGGAAGAGGGCACCGGCTTCGCCACGGCGATGAAGACCCTGGACCACACCCGCGTCACCATCGCGGCCCAGGCCCTCGGCATCGCCCAGGGCGCCCTCGACTACGCCAAGGGCTACGTCAAGGAGCGCAAGCAGTTCGGCAAGCCGATCGCCGACTTCCAGGGCATCCAGTTCATGCTCGCCGACATGGCCATGAAGATCGAGGCCGCCCGCGCCCTGACCTACCAGGCCGCGGCCAAGTCGGAGCGAGGCGACGCGGACCTCACCTTCCAGGGCGCCGCGGCCAAGTGCTTCGCCTCGGACGTCGCCATGGAGGTCACCACGGACGCCGTCCAGCTCCTCGGCGGCTACGGCTACACCCGCGACTACCCGGTCGAGCGCATGATGCGCGACGCGAAGATCACGCAGATCTATGAAGGCACGAACCAGGTCCAGCGGATCGTGATGGCCAGGAACCTGCCGTAGTCCAGACCCCTGAAGCAGCCCCCGGCGCCGTGCCGGGGGCTGTTCTGCGTCCGGCCGATCTCGCCAACTCCCAATGCGGCAAGGACCGTACGCGGTCTGTGACGTGTGTCGTACGCTGTGCGCCTGTGGTCGCGTCCTGAGGGGCGCGGGCCGCGTGGGGCCGGGGGGCCGCCGTACCTGCGGGCCGGCTCGTGACGCGCACTCCCGGTGCCTACAAGGGAGTTGGGGGATGGTCATGGGGGGCCTGACGGACCGGCACGTGGTCGGCCAGCGGATCGGTGACCTCGCCGACGAGCGCGGGCTCGCACCGAGAGCCGAGGAACTCCAGGCGCTGGCCAAGGCGTTGCGTGCCGCAGACGCCGACGGCCTCGGCACCTGGGCCGACCTCGACCTGCTCGCCGCGTACGGGCGGCCCGAGAGCGTGGCGGTCGATCCGGCCGTCGAACACAAGGCGTGGGGCTGGCTGGAGGCCGGGCTCGGGGCGCTGGTCTTCCTGCCGCTGCTGTTCACCTGGCACGGCCTGACCCAGGCGTCCAGCGCGTACGGGGCCCTGACGGGCGACAACCCGAAGGCAGCGGCGCGGCCCTTCCTCCAGCTGTGGCAGTCCGGGTTCGAGGGACACCTCGCCGGGCTCTACACCTTCGGCACGGTCGCGATGAGCGCGACGGTCGCGATCGCCGTGCTGTTCGCCCTGGCGCTCGTACACAGCTTCCGCAAGGCGGCGGTCGACCGTCGCGAGGAAGCCGCGCGCCGTGCCGCCGAGCAGCTGATGGCGCGCCTGGTGCCGGCCCTCAGCCGTGCCCAGCTCGTCCTCAACGAACACCGGATGTCGTCCCCGGTCAGGTTCGCCGCCGAGCTGACCGGCGCCGCCAAGACGCTGACCCGGCTCGGCAACCGGGCCGCGAAGACCAACGCCGAACTCGCCGCCGCCGCCGAGACGGTCGGTGCGGCGCTCAAGGAGGCGGAGCGCCAGCTGGGCGCGGTCGGCACCTCCGTACGGCCGCTGGAGGAGGCTGCCGGACGGATCGAGACGGCCGTCAGCGGCAGTGGCGCGATGGTACGCGAGGCGCTCGATGAGGTCCGGGCGGTGAACGGTGAGGTCCGCGACAGCCTCGGCAGGGCCGGGGAGCGCGTCGAGGACTCCGTGACCGTACTCGCCGCCTCGCAGCGGTCGTTCACCACCGGCATCGAGGTCGCCGCCGATGTGTCGGCGCAGGTTCTGGGGCGCCTCGACGCCGCCGCGGAGGAGTCCGCGCGGCTGTTCGCCGCCGCCGAGGAGGCGGTACGGGAGTCCCGGAAGGTGGCGGAGGAGACGCAGGACGCCGTGCGGGACTCGCAGAGCGCCGCGCAGGAGACCCAGACCGTGGTGCGGGCGATGGCCCAGCAGGCCGGTGCCCTGCGCGAGACCGCCGAGAAGTTCGCGCAGCTGGTGGCGGTGGCGCAGAACTCCGGGGGAGTCGGTGTGCCCGTCCCCCGGCCGCCGGAGGGCGCGCCGTCGGCGCCGCCCGTACCGCCGTGGCCCGCGCGCGGTGTGGATCTCGGCAAGCCCGGCGACGCGGGTGAGGCCAGGGGGCACTCCGTCGAGGACGCCGTGCCGGGCCGGCCGGGCTCCGCGGGATGAGGGCGCGCAGGTTCAACCCGCTGCACCTGGCGGGCTGGCTCTTCGCCGACATGCTGCTGGTCCTCGCGCTCGTCGCGATGGGCGACCAGGGCGACCCCCAGGCCGCGGAGGCCGGACCGACGCCCTCGGCGTCCGCGAGCGGTAAGCCCACGCCGTCGAAGAGCCCCGAGCACAAGGGCCCGCGCGCGGTGACCCGTACGCCCGTCAAGGTGTCCATCGACGCCGCTCAGGGGGACCGGGACCGTATCGAGGAGCGGCTGCGCGCGGTGACGGAGAAGTACCGGGGACGGCAGGCGGCATTCGTCCTCACCTTCGGCCGCAACAGCGACCCGGGCGCCGGAGGCGCGTACGCCCACCAGGTCAACTCGCTGCTGACGAAGGCCCGTCCGGACATGTTCAGGAACGCGACCACCCGCGACTTCTGGAAGGGCGCGGCCACCGGGGGCCATGCCGACATCGAGATCTACTTCTACACCTACGCGAACTGACGACAGGCTTTCCGGAGGCACGAGGCCATGCAGATTCTGCCGTTCTACCTGCTGTGCGACGAGTCGGGCTCGATGACGGGGGACCCGATCGAGGCGATCAACAGCGCATTGCCCGAGCTTCACCACGAGATCAGCACCAATCCGACGGTCGCCGACAAGACCCGGTTCTGCCTGATCGGCTTCTCCGACGACGCGAAGGTGCTGCAGCCCCTGGTCGACCTGAGCGACATCGAGGAGGTCCCGGCGCTCGCCGCGGGCGGACTGACGTCGTACGGCGCGGCCTTCCGCGAGCTGCTGCGCTGCGTCGAGGCGGACGTCGCGTCGCTGAAGGCGCAGGGGCACGAGGTGTACCGGCCGGTCGCGTTCTTCCTGTCCGACGGCATTCCGACCGACGACGGCTGGGAGCAGGACCACAAGGACCTGCTCGGCTCGAAGTACGCCCCGAAGATCATCGCGTTCGGGATCGGTGACGCGGAGGCCGCGACGATCGGGCAGGTGGCGAACTTCCGCGCGTTCATGCAGCAGGACTCGACCGTGTCACCGGCGAAGGCCCTGCGGGAGTTCGCGTCCAGCCTGACCCGCTCCATCGTCCGGTCGGCGAGCAGCATCCCGGCCGACGGCGGGAGCGGTTTCACCCTGGCCGTGGACGAGACCGTCCCGGGCTTCTCCACCGTCTCCCTCGACAAGCTGTGAGCGAAGGGCGTACGCGGATGAACGAGAGCGAGGAAGCGGCCCGGCGGCACTGGACGCCGACCGACCCGCACGGCTTCGTGGCGTCGGACGGCGCCCCGACGGTGCGGGCCGACTCCCCAACGGTGCGCGACGACTATGAGCTGCCGGCGCCGGTGCAGGGCGCCGACGGCCCGGACCTCACCTCGTCTCCCGTCCCCGCTCTCGGCGCGCCCGCCCACAGCGGTCCGAAGGCGCCGAGCTATCCGCCGGTCCCGCAGGGACTGCCCGCCGTGGCAGGGGACTTGGCGGCGGCCGTGCTGCCGGACATCGTCCTCGACGGTGCCGCGTACCCGGGACTGAGCGTCCGCGCCGCCTCCGTACGCGGGGACTCCCACCGCTATGCCGGGGAGCCGCGGCAGGACGCGCTGTGCGTGACCCGCATCGGTGGCGACGAGCACGGCGGTGAGCTGCTGATGCTCGCGGTCGCCGACGGAGTGGGCTCGGCCCCGCGCTCGCACGTCGGGTCCAACGAGGCCTGCCGCCTGGCCGCCCGCTACCTCGACCACTCCACGTCCCTGCACGAGGCGATCCGCACCGGCGACGCCGAGCGGTTCCAGCGCACGGCCGACAACGTGGTGCGCCAGATCGGCAACCTGCTGGGTGACCTCGCGTTGCAGCACAGCGAGCACCCGGACGCCTTCGCCACCACGCTGCGGATCCTGTTGGTCCCGCTCGACCCGCGCATACGCACCCGCGGCTTCCTGGCGGTCGGAGACGGCGGCACGGCCCTGCTGAGCCGCGGCTACTGGCACCTGGACGTCGTGGGAGACGCCGACGGCGACAAGGACAGCGACGTCATCGACACGCGCACCGCGGCGTTGCCGCGCGCCCGCTCCGCCGTGACACGCCTGCTCCACGCTCACGCCGGCGACGTCCTCGTCCTCAGCACGGACGGCCTGTCGTCCCCGCTGGCGGGCGACGCCGGTATGCGGGACTTCCTCGCCGAGGCGTGGAACGGCGACGAGGTCCCGGCGCCGGCCGACTTCCTCTGGCAGTTCCAGTACCGGGTCAAGTCGTACGACGACGATCGCACCGCCGTCGTCCTGTGGGAGCACGGGGAGGCGCGGTGACGTTCCACAACGGCGCCGATCTCCCGTACAGCGGGCTCAAGTTGCTCGGCAAGGCAGGGGACGGCGGGCAGGGTGAGGTGCACGCGGTCGGCGGCCCCGGTGACCTGCTCTACAAGAGCTACCGCGAGCCGCACAAGGTCGACGGGTCGTCGCTGGCGGCCCTGGTGGCGTACCGTCAGGCGCTTGCCGCCACCGACAGGGACCGCCTCGACGCGGAGACCGCGTGGCCGCTGTGCCGGGTCCTCGACGCGGGGACGGTCACCGGGTTCCTGATGCGCAGGGCACCGGCGACCACCAACTGGCGTACCCCCAAAGGCGATACGAAGCTCATCGACCTGTCCTACCTGCTCCGTGAGCCCAAGGCGGCCTGGCAGGCCGTGCCGCAGCCCGAGCCGGATGCCCGGCTCGGGATCGCCGTCGCCCTGGCCGGGCTGTTCGGGCGGCTGCACGCGGCGGGGCTCGTGGTCGGTGACCTGTCGCAGGCCAATGTGCTGTGGACCCTCACGCCCGAGCCCGCCGTCTTCCTGCTCGACTGCGACGGCATCCGGCTCGTCGGCCGGCCCGCCGTGCTCGACCAGGCGGACACCCCTGACTGGCACGACCCGCTCGCCCCGGCCGGGACGGCCACCGTCGACAGTGACCGGTACAAGGCGTCACTGATGATCGGGCGGGTGCTGATGCGGGACCCGTACGTGCATCCGGGCCAGCCGATGGCGCCGCTCTCCGGTGTCCTCGACGACCGGCGCGAGGCAGCGGTGCGTAGCCTCTGGGCCCTAGCGGCCGGTCCCTACGGAAGCCGGCCCGACCTCGGGCAGTGGCAGACCGCGCTCGCCGGGCGCGAGACGATCAAGCTGATCGCGGCCGCTCCGGCGCCCCGCCCCGCGGTCGACCGTTCGATGTTCGACACCGCCCGGCGGCGCGGCACGATACAGCTGAACGGCCGGGGAGGACCGGGGCAGCCGGCCTGAGGTGGAGATCCGACCGGCCAACTGCCCCGTCTCTTGCGTCAGTTGCCCGAGACTGTCACGGTCTCGTCGTTCTTGAGCTCGCCCACCAGCTGCTTGACCTTGGTCTTGTCCCAGACGAGGTTGCCGTTGACCGAGCCGGAGACCGGCATGTTCATCGACTTGCCGTCGCCGCCCGTGACGCCCTTCATGGCGAAGAACATCGAGCCCAGGTCCCACAGGCTCATGTCCTTGTCGACGACGAGCGAGTCGAGTCCCGCGCCCATCGTCGGGTAGAGCTTGAACGGGTTCATGACCGTCGACGGGGTGGCCACCTGGTGGGCCAGCGCCGACAGGAACGCCTGCTGGTTCTTGGTGCGCTGGAGGTCGCTCGCCGCGAACGCGTGGCGCGTACGGACGAAGGCCAGGGCCTGCTGGCCGTTCAGCGTCTGCTTGCCCTTCTGGAAGTCGGCTCCGGACCACTTGTCCTTGAAGCCCTCCTTCAGGTTCATCTCGACGCCGCCGACCGCGTCCACGATCTTCGCGAAGCCGCCGAAGCCGATCTCCGCGTAGTGGTCGATGTGCAGCCCGGTGTTGAACTCGACGGTCCGCACGAGCAGTTCGGGGCCGTCCTCCGCGTAGGCGGCGTTGAGCTTCACCTGGCGGCCCTGGTTCGGGTAGAGCTTGCCGGAGTCCGAGCCCTTGTAGGACGGGATGGTGACGTTCGAGTCACGCGGCAGGGAGATCATCGTGCTGCCGTTGTCGCCGGTGTGCAGGATCATCATCGTGTCCGTGCGCTTGCCTTCGGCGGACCCGGTGTGCAGCTTCTTCTTCTCCGCGTCGGACATCCCGGCCCGGCTGTCGGTGCCGACGATGAGGTAGTTCGTGCCCGCGCCGGCCTCGGGCCGCTCTATGACCTTGGAGAGGTCGACGTCACGGTGGAGCTTGGAGTCGGCCCAGAAGTACGTGCCGATGCTCACACCGACGAACACGACGACGAGGGTGAGGACGGCCCACTTGATGCGCCGGCGCCAGTTCGGCCGGGGCCGCGGGGGCGCGTACCCGTCGTCCGGGTCGTTGTCGTTCGGTATGTAGCCGCCGCCGCGGCGCCCGCCGCCATCGCCGTAGACCTGGCCGGTGTTGTAGCCGCTGTCGTACTGGTCCCCGTACCCCTCGCCGTACGAGGGCTGCGCCGGGACCGTGGGCCGGGGCGGCGCGGAGCGGCGGGGGCCGCCGCCCTGTCCGCGCTGCACATGCGGCATCGCGCGGGCGCCCTCGGGGCGCGCGCTGGCACTGCCGCGACCGTAACCGCGGTCGCCGCCGCCCTGACTGTCGCCCCAACCCTCTGGCCAATCGTTCATGGCCCCAGTGTGCAGTCCTCGGCTGTGTGCCCCACAAGGGTGGGTGGCGAATCGGGCCAGGGCTGTTGCAGAGCTGACACAAAGCAGCCCGTGTCCTGCCCGGCATAAGGTGGAGGTCATGACAGACCAGGCCCGCGGCACGGAATCCGAAATTCCGGGTAAGCCGACCTCAGCTTCCCGTACGACGTTGTCGCACATCATGACCCATAACGACACCAACCTGCTCGGAACGGTACATGGTGGCGTGATCATGAAACTGGTCGACGACGCGGCGGGCGCCGTGGCCGGACGGCACTCGGGCGGACCCGCCGTCACCGCCTCCATGGACGAGATGGTCTTCCTGGAGCCGGTGCGTGTGGGCGACCTGGTCCATGTGAAGGCACAGGTCAACTGGACGGGCCGTACCTCCATGGAGGTCGGGGTCCGGGTCCTCGCCGAACGCTGGAACGAGTCGACGCCGGCCCAGCAGGTCGGCTCCGCGTACCTCGTGTTCGCCGCTGTCGACGCCGACGGCAAGCCCCGCTCGCTGCCGCCTGTGCTCCCGGAGAGCGAGCGCGACAAGCGGCGCTACCAGGAGGCCCAGATCCGCCGCCAGCACCGGCTCGCGCGCCGCCGCGCGATCAAGGAACTGCGGGAGCAGCGCGCGGCCGACGGCATCGAGGACTAGGTCCTGGGGTCTTTCGCCTGGAGGCGGCGGGGTGTCAGGCGCACACGACCTGGTCCCCGGTGACCGCCCCGAACTCGCCGTGGCGGTCGTCCTCGGCCCGCACCGCGCGGACCTCCTTGAAGTCGGGGCCCGCCACCACCTTCAGGACCGCACCCTGTCCGTTCACGGCCTGGAGCTGCGCGCCGGGCAGCGCCGTCGCCAGCGCCTTGGCCGACCGGTCCCAGCGCGGGTCGTAGAGAACCACCGTGTGCTGAGCGGTGCGCTGCGCCGCGTTCATCGGCGTACCGCTCGTGCGGAACCCCGTCCCCCGCAGCCCCGCGTCCACCGCCTTGCCGAGACCCGGTGTCATCGTGCCGTTCTCCACCTGGACGCGGATCTGCTGCGGTGCGACGCCGACGACCGTCCCCGTCTTCTTCTGGTGGTGCACAGCGAGCGGCTTGTCCTCGCGCAGCGCCTTGAACAGCTTCCCGGACTTCGCCGGGTCCCACTTCACCGTCGAGCCGATGCCCTGGACCGGGAAGCTGACGTTGCCGATCGGCACGGTCGTGAACTCCGACGACGACGGTGAGAACCCCCGCATCGCCTGCCCGAGCTCGACCATCTGATCCATGCCGAACCCCCGGTCCGCGCGCACGGAGCTGAGCAGGGTGCGAGCCACGTCACGGAACTTGACCGGGTTCAGGAGCACCCCGGACGACGTGGTCTTCGCGATGAGCGCGGCGAGGAAGCGCTGCTGGCGCTGCATCCGGCCCAGGTCGCCCGCCCCGTCGGTGTGCCGGGCGCGCACGTACTGAAGGGCCTGGCCGCCGTCGAGCGTGTGCGTGCCGACGGCCATGTCGAGCCCGGTGTACGAGTCCTTGAGCGGCTTGGCCGTGCAGATCTCCACGCCGCCGAGCACGTCCACCGTCTTCATGAAGCTGGTGAAGTCGACCTCGAGATAGTGGTCGATCTTCACCCCGGTCATGTGCTCGACGGTGCGCACGGTCAGATGGGGCCCGCCCTCCGCATACGCCGCGTTGATCTTCAGCGGGTGCTGCTGGTGCTGCTCGCCCGTCGTCTGGTCGGTGTGCGAGGGGATCTCGGCGTACGAGTCCCGGGGCAGGCTGACGATGCTCGCGCGGTCCCGGTCGGCGGAGAGGTGCACGATCATGATCGTGTCCGTGCAGTGACAGGGCGCGCCGCCCAGCCGGTACTTCTTCTTCTCCGCCGGGGTGATCTTGTCGCGGCCGTCGGTGCCGACGAGCAGCACGTTCGTCCCGTGACCGCCGGAGGGCCGGTTCTTCATGTCCTTGAATGGGTCGACGCGGTTGATCTCGGTGTCGAGCCCGGTGACGACCGCGTGCCCGATCCCGGCGGCCGCGAGGACCGTGACCGAGACCGTCGTCGCCACCCGCATGGCCCACCGAGGCTTCTTCCTCCGTACGGGGACGGGCACGGGGGGACGGCCGCGCTCCTGCCGTGGGGGACGCGGCGGGCGTGCGGGGGAGCGCGTCGGCGGACTGGGCACCTGGGGACACCTCCGAGAAGGTGGGCGTGGGATCGCGAGCACCGTAGGCCGATACGATCTCCTGCCCGCGGTAGTGACCACGGCGGCGCGCGCCGGTGTCCCCCATTAGCGGTAACGTGACGCCTGATGAACGCGAATTCCGACAAGCAGCTTCCGCCCGTATCGGTGATCATGCCCGTCCTCAACGAGGAGCGGCACCTGCGCGGAGCCGTCGAGGCGATCCTGGCGCAGGAGTACGGCGGCGAGATGGAGGTCGTGGTCGCGCTCGGCCCGTCCTCGGACCGCACGGACGAGATCGCCGCGGAGCTCGTCCGCGAGGACCCCCGGGTCCACACCGTGCCGAACCCCACGGGCCGTACGCCCGCGGCGCTGAACGCCGCGATCGAGGCGTCCCGCCACCCCATCGTGGTGCGCGTCGACGGACACGGCATGCTCTCGCCGAACTACATCGCGACGGCCGTCCGCCTCCTGGAGGAGACCGGCGCCCAGAACGTCGGCGGCATCATGCACGCCGAGGGCGAGAACGACTGGGAGGACGCGGTCGCCGCCGCCATGACGTCGAAGATCGGCGTCGGCAACGCGGCCTTCCACACGGGCGGCGAGGCCCAGCAGGCCGAGACCGTGTTCCTGGGTGTCTTCCGGCGCGAGGCTCTTGAGCAGCAGGGCGGCTACAACGTCGAGTTCATCCGCGCCCAGGACTGGGAGCTGAACTTCCGCCTCCGCGAGGCCGGCGGCCTGATCTGGTTCTCGCCCGAACTGAAGGTCTCGTACCGGCCGCGGCCCAGCGTGAAGGCGCTCGCCAAGCAGTACAAGGACTACGGCCGCTGGCGGCACGTCGTCGCCCGCTACCACGCCGGCTCGATCAACCTGCGCTACCTCGCGCCGCCGGTCGCCGTGTGCGCGATCGCCGCGGGTGTCGTCGTGGGCGCGCTCGTGACGCCGTGGGGCTTCGTGATCCCCGGCGGCTACCTGGCTGCCATCGCGGCCGGTTCGGTGCCGGCCGGCAGGGGGCTGCCGCTGAAGGCGCGCCTGCAGATCCCGGTCGCTCTGGCCACGATGCACATGTCGTGGGGCTGGGGCTTCCTGACCAGCCCGCGCTCCCTCGCGAAGAGGGTCATCGCGTCGAGGCGCCCCGCCGTACTCAGCGAGGCGTGAGCTTCTTCCCCGGTCTCCGAGGGGCCGGTCTCCGAGGGGCCGGTCGTTCCGGGGCCGAGTCCGTCGGCCCCGGAACATGCGTCACCAGGTGAAGTTCTTGTTCACCTTCATGCAGGCCTTCGTGTCCGAACCGTTCAGCGCCAGCGCCGTGTCCGGGGTGGTGTCGTCGTCCTTCGAGGACTTCGGGTAGGTGTTCCCCTCCCGCCAGTCGTCGCCCACGACGAGCGTCACCCCGGAGACATCGGTCGACTTCTTCACCGAACTCAGCGGAATGCCGAGGGACTTGGCGACCCGCTGGGCATCGCCCTCCAGATCGACACTGGGGAAGCGGATGACCGTCTTCTCCTCGCTCAGTGACTGCGACTGGTCGGCGGACGCCTTCGTGAAGCCCTTCGCGGTCAGGATCTGCGACACCGTGCTCGCCCGGCCCGACGCCGCGGGCAGCTCCGCCGTCCGCGTGCCGTTCTGCACCTGCACCGCGATCTCGCCGTCGGGCGCCGCCGGATCGTCCGACTCCTTGGGCGGCACCTTCTTCTTGTCCTTGCCGTCCAGGGCCACGTCCTCGCGCACGAGCCGGAACAGCTTCTCCGCGTCGCCCGGCTTCGGGGCCACGCGCGCGCCCACGTACACGAACGGCATCGTCGTCATCGTGATGCGTTTCGGCGCCGGCTTCTTCAGCTCGTTGCTGAGGTCGTAGAGCTTCTTGACCGTGTCGAGGCCCTCGTCGACGCGGAGCGCCTTCGTGGCCTCCTCGGCGAGGCTGCGCAGCTTGCCGGGGTTGGTGATGGTCGCGTTCTCCCGCATCTGGCGCACCATCGAGTTCATGTACATGTGCTGCGCCTTGGTGCGCGCGATGTCGCTGCCGTCCTCGAAGCCGTAGCGCGTCCGCAGCCACTGCAGGGCCTGCTTGCCCTTGACCGGGTGCGTGCCCTTCGCCAGCTTCAGTCCCGAGCCGTGGCCCAGGCTGTCCTTGGAGTGGATGTTGGCGTCCACGCACACCGGTACGCCGCCGATGGCGTCCGCCATGGAGACCACGCCCGCGAAGTCGACCATCATGAAGTGGTCGATGTGGATGCCGGTCAGCAGTTCCCAGGTGGCCACCGTGCAGCCGGGGCCGCCGCGGCCGAGCGACGTGTTCGTCATCTGCCGCCCCACCGTGGCCGGATACTCCGTGCCCGTCTTCGGGTCGGTGCACTTCGGCAGCTTGAGCAGGGTGTCGCGCGGCATGCTCACCACCGACATGTTGCTGCGGTCCGCGGAGAGGTGGACCAGCATCTGCACATCCGCGAGCGGCACGCCGCCGAAGGTCTCCTTGGCGCCGCCGAGCTTCTGGTTGGCCTTGGAGTCCCGCGCGTCCGAGCCGATCAGCAGGATGTTCAGCGGGGTCTGGCCCGCCGCGTTCGGTGTCGGCTTCGCCGCCTGGTGCTCACCGATGTTGAGCTTGTCCGTCTTGATGTTGCTGTTGAGATGCTCGTACCAGAGGTAGCCCGCTCCCGCGGTGCCGACTATCAGTACGGCGAGGGCGATCGAGAACCAGCGCAGTATCCGGTGTTTGCGGCGCCGCGGGCGCGCGCGCCCGCGGCGGTGTCCGCGCGACCTGCCGCCGTCACCCTGTCCCTGTCCCGGTACCCGACCCTGTCCGCCGTCCGGCCCCCCGGCCGCATGCCGACTGTCACGCACACTGCTCTGTCTCATGCCCCACCCTCCCCGCCCCGCCTACACCTCGGCCGCCTCTTGACTGTCTGTTAGACAGTCAAGAGGCGGCCGAGGTTGGTCACTTGGCGCACACAGTCTTGTCCGCCGTCGATTTCTGGATGTCCTCCGGCGCCTTCGACGGGGCGGCGATGGGTGTCCCGGCCCCCTTGAAGTCGGCGCCGAGCGTCAGGATCATCGCCGGCAGGCCCTGGTCGTTCTTCTCGCTCTTGCCGGGCTTCATGGCGGTTGCGGGCAGCCCCATGATGTCGGCGAGCCGGCGTGCCTGGTCGGCCTGGTCCGGCGCGTACTCGAGCGTCGTCTTCGACAGCTTCTTCGGCGCGTTGCCCAGCTGGCTCGACTTGAGGACACCCTCGGTGTTCTGCAGCCAGGTCAGCGTCTGCTGCGCGGCGCCGACGGTCTCGCTGCCGTTGTAGATGTCGACCCGGACCTCGGAGGCGTCGGCGCGGGAGCCCTTGAGCAGCGCGTCCTGCTTCGACTTGGCCGCCTTCTTGTCCTTCGCCACCTCGGTCAGGGACACGTCGTCCCGGATCATCGCGAACAGCGGGTCCGCCTTGGCCGGGTTGACGACGACTGTCGCGTGGACCTTCTCGGCGGGGTTGTCGACCACGGGCAGCGTGGTGAAGGTGATGTTCTTCGGCGGCACCTTCTTCAGCTCCAGGGCCACGTCCTTGAGCTCGCTGAGGCTTCCTATGCCGGTGTCCACCGTGAGTGCCTTGGTCGCAGCCTCGGCCAGGTTCTTCAGCTTGCTCGGGCTGGTGAGCGTGTCGCTGGAGCTCATCTTGCGCATCAGCGATCCGAGGAACTGCTGCTGCTGCTGGATGCGGTCCAGGTCGCCCTGGTTGCCGAAGCTGTGCCGGGTGCGCACGAACGCGAGGGCCTGCTCGCCCTTCACGTTGTGCTTGCCCTTGGACAGCTTCAGATGTGAGTCGGGGTCGTCGACGTCCTTGGCGAGGCAGATGTCCACACCGCCGACCGCCGTCGTCAGCGTCTTGACGGCGTTGAAGTCGGCCATCATGAAGTGGTCGGGCTGGACTCCCGTGATCTCCTTGACCGTTGCCATCGTGCAGCCCGCGTCGCGGCCGCTCTGGCCGAGGCTGGTGTTGAAGCGGGTGTCAGGCGTTCCGTTGATCGTCTTCAGCACCCCGCCCTCCCTCACCTTGCAGGCCGGAATGTCCGTGATGAGGTCGCGCGGGATGCTCAACGCGGTCGCGTTCGAACGGTCCTTGGCCACGTGCAGCAGGATGTTGGTGTCCGCGTGGCCGACGCTGTTCTTGTCGCCGTAGCCCGCGTTGCCCTTGCCGGTGCGCTTGTCCGTGCCGATCAGCAGGATGTTGAACGCCTCGTCCTTGCTGAAGCCGTTCTTCGCACCGACGACGTCCTGCTTGTCGATGTTGCCGTCGAGGTGGCGCAGGTACAGATACGCACCGCCCGCGCCGGCGACCAGGACGAAGGCCATGACGCCGCCCGTCCACAGGAGCGCCTTCTTGCCCTTGGACTTCTTCTTGCCCTTGGACCGGCGCCTGCTGGCCGGCTCCGGCTGCGGGGCCCGCCGCCTGCGCTGGCCGGGTACCTCGCGGCTGTCCTGTTCCTCGCGAGTCCTGCCGTTCTGCCGGTTCTGCCCGGTCTGTCCCCGTTGCCCGGTGGGGCGTTGGGGAGACCTGCGAGGTCCGGGTACGGCCGACTGCCCAGAGGAAGGGTTCAGTCGCAGTTCGTAATCGCCGGTGCTCGGGTTGAGTACCCACTGGTCTGCGGGGTCGATGTCGTCCGCCCGCCCACGGCCTTGCGCGTCCACGGTTGTCTGCATCCTCCGTTGGGGCCACGCGGCGCCTTGTCCCCCTCAAGAAGGCGCTCGGTCAGTCGGTAATCAGTGCGCGACCATCGTTGGCCGGGTGCACCGGATCGCTCACACTATCCGCCCAGTTCAGCGCCACGCGACGGCCGTGACAAATTCCACTCCCCTACAACTGGGCAATCCGTCCTATTTCTTTGGACGTGACGCGAACCCCTTGGGTATCGCTTTACCCGCAGGCATCCTGGGCGGCCGTGTTGCCGCGGAATGTGGGTGCCGGACTGGGGGAGGAACCGGACGAAACGGAGGGGGTGCCGGGCTTCCCGTCGTCATATCCGTCGTGCTCGTACGCCATGTCGTCCGTGTCCGAGCTGTCCTCGCCGGAGCCGTCGGAGGAGCTCTGGGCGGCACTCTCCTTCGGCGTCCTTTTGGCGACCACGACGGGGGCGTCGGTGCGCAATTGCGTGAAGAGCTTTTCGGCCGCGGGCTGGACGAGCTGGTCGCGGTTGGCGTTGTAGATGTAACTGCGCCGCGGCACCGTAAGGAATTGGACGCGTTCGGTCGGAATGTCCCGCATGCCGCGTACGAGGTTGTAGAGGCCGCGCAGACTGGCGAGTCCGGGGTCCGTGGTCAGGGACGAGGTGGCCGCGTCGAGCACGGGGTACAGCTTCGTCGGGTTGAGCAGCACCTGGTTGCTCTGCACCTTGTTCACCAGGGCGCCGAGGAACTGCTGCTGGCGGTCCATCCGGGCGGTGTCGCTGCCGTTGCCGAGGCTCTTGCGGGCCCGCACGAAGCCGAGCGCCTGCTCGCCGTTGAGGGTCTGCTTGCCCGCGGGCAGCTTCAGGTGCGCCGCGGGGTCGTTCATGGGTTCCTTCAGGCAGACCTCGACGCCGTCCGCGGCGTCGACCATGTCCTTGAACCCGCTGAAGTCGACGACCATGTGGTGGTCGACGCGGATGCCGGTGAGCTTCTCGACCGTACGGATCGTGCAGGCCGAACCGCCTTCCTCGAAGGCGTAGTTGAACATCGCGAACATGGGGTCGGCGCGGTTGCCCTTGGGTGTGCGGCAGCTCGGTATGTCCACCATCAGATCGCGGGGCAGCGAGACCGCGATGGCCCTTTTGTGGTCGGCGGATATGTGCAGCAGGATCGTCGTGTCCGAGCGCTGGGTGCCCGAGTCGCGGCCGTACTTGCGGTTGCCGGCGCCGGCTCGCGAGTCGGAGCCGATCAGCAGGATGTTCTGCGCGCCGTGCACGAGCGAGGTGGGCCGCTCCTTCTCGTAGCGGGCGAGTTCGGCGGCCGCGTCGGTGTCCTCGGTGATGTTCCCCTGGAGCTTCTCGTAGACCGCCCAGCCGGTGCCGCCCGCGGCGAGCACCACGACGCCGACGCCGATCGCCGTGTACCGCAGCCAGCGCCGGCGCCGCCGGGCCGTGCCCGCCCCCGTGGGGGACGCCCCCGCGCCCGGCCCGTGCGTGACCGGCCCCACCGCGTCGTCGTCGCCGGGGTGCCGCGGTTCAGGGGGCGTGCCTGCGGATTCGGTCACGTGAGTCCACCCCTCATGACGACGACGGTGCGCAGGTGCGCCCCTTCGACCATCGCCCGGCACGGCGCCCGTGGCCCGGTGGCCCAGGGGTGGACAGGGCCGAACGGGTGACGCCGGCCCGGGTGTCTCAGAGTGCGGTCGTCGAGACCCGCTCGTTCTCCACCCGCTTGGCCAGGGACTCCTGGTCCAGGCCGTCGAGGTGGCGGCACAGGACGACGGAACCGCCGGTGGCGAGCGGCGCGTACAGGCCCGCGCTCAGGCCGCGCCAGGTGTCGTACGGGAGTCCGGACAGCAGGCGCGAGCCGGGCCCTGTCAGGCCGAGGTCCGTGGCGTCGGCCCGCGCCTTCTCGACGACCTCGGCGCCGGTGAGCTCGGCCCCCGCGACGACGAGCGCGGGCTCCTCCGGGTCCACGGGCGCGAACGGGGCGAACCGGTCGCCCTGCCCCGGCACCTCGACCGCATAGTCGGCGAAGCCCTCCGGAGGCTGCGGGAAGCGTCCGCCGAGCGGACGCAGGGCGAGCGCCACCCGTTCGCCGGAGCAGGCGCGCGCCCGCTCCAGCGAGTCGGGGCCGCTGACGACGAGGTCGGCGGCGGCCGGGTCGCCGTCGACGTCGGCGACGACTCCGACCGACGCGCACGCGAGCAGCCACACGGCGCTCTGCCAGTGCGCGGGCAGCAGCAGCGCGAGCCGGTCACCGGGCTGTGCGGCGAGGTCGCCCTGGAGGAGATTGGCGGTCTTGGCCACCCAGTTGGCGAAGGTGGCCACGGACAGTTCGACGCGTTCGCCCGTGGCGTCGTCGTAGAAGGTCACCAGTGGGCGTCCTGGATCGGCGGCGAGCGCGGATCGCAGCAGGTCGGCGGGGGTGCGGTCGGTGGCGTTCACGGGCGCAAGGGTACGCGGGGCGTGCGGCGCCGTGAGGCCGGACGGGGGAACCTCACCGTCGTGTCGGCCCGATGAGCCGTCAATTCCCCTGCCCACCAATGACACTTCCCGATGGACAGATATGTACGGCTATGTCCACGATCGTTGGCATGCGTGGATTCATAGCTTCCTCGATCGGCGTCGCGTGTGCGGCCGCCCTGTCCCTTCCGCTCGCCCTGTCTCCCGGAGCCGGGGCAGCCACGGTCCGTTGGGCCGCCAGAGCCCTGGCCGCCGAAGCCGTCCCCGGCAGCACCCAGTCGCTGCCCCTGTCCTTCCTGCCCCGCGACCGCGGCCTGCGTGCCCCGGGCGAACAGGGTCTGACCCCGCGTGATGTGCGCCCCTTCTCGCTCGTCGGCGTCGTCTGGGACGACCCGGCGGCCGCGCTGGAGGGCCGCGTCCAGGTGCGTACGCGCGCCACGGGCACCGCCCGCTGGTCCGGCTGGCAGGACGTCGAGACCCACAACGATGACCACGCCCCCGACCCCGGCACGGCCGAGGGCGACTCGGGCCGGCTGCGCGGCTCCACGGCCCCGCTGTGGGTCGGCGCCTCCGACGGCGTCGAGGTGCGCGTGCGCCCCCAGGCCGCCCCGGCGCACCGGGACGCCGCGCCCGCCGGATCCGCCGCTCAGGTCCCTCTGCCCAAGGGCCTGCACCTCGAACTGGTCGACCCCGGCGCCGAGCCCCCGCCCGCCGGTGCCCCCGCCGAGGGCTCCCGCACCGGAGCGATGACCGCAGAGTCGGCGGCTGCCTCCGCCGTCAACGCGGACCTGGCCCCGCTCGGCGCGGACGCCATCCCCGCCCTCGGCAAGAAGCAGACCGAGAGCGAACTGATCGCGGCCCGCGGCGGCGAGGCCGACGCGAAGGCCCGCCCCTACATCGGCCCGCGCCCGCGCATCGTCACGCGCAAGGGCTGGGGCGCCGACGAGACCTTGCGCGAGCGCAACTTCGGCTACACCTCGAAGGTCAAGGCGGCCTTCGTTCACCACAGCGCCACGGGCAACAACTACACCTGCTCGCAAGCCCCTTCAGTCATCCGCGGTATCTACCGCTACCACGTGAAGAGCATGGGGTGGCGCGACATCGGCTACAACTTCCTCGTCGACAAGTGCGGCAACATCTACGAGGGCCGTGCCGGTGGCGTGGCGAAGCCGGTCATGGGCGCCCACACCCGCGGGTTCAACACGAACAGCATGGGAGTCGCGGTGCTCGGCACCTTCGGCACCTCGAAGCCGCCGGCCGCCGCGGTGAAGGGCCTCGCCCGCCTGACGGCCTGGAAGCTTGGCCTCTACGGGGTGAATCCGAGCGGTAAGACATATCTCACGTCAGCCGGTGGCAATCTGTACCGCAAGGGAAAGAGCGTACGACTGAACGCGATCTCGGGGCACCGGGACGGCTTCGCGACCGAGTGCCCGGGGCGCCTCCTCTACGACAAACTCGGCACCGCCCGGTCCACATCGGCCAGCCTCCAGGGCCGCTGACGCCCGGCCGCACCGCACAGTCTGCATACACTGGCCGGCCGAAAGGCAGTTCGACCGGCCCCAGCAGGAAGCAGAGACGACAGGTGACAGAAGCGATCCTCCTGGTCGGCGGCAAGGGCACCCGACTGCGACCGCTCACCGTGAACACACCCAAGCCGATGGTCCCGGCGGCGGGCGTCCCGTTCCTCACCCACCAGCTGGCCCGGGCGAGAGCTGCGGGCGTCGAGCACATCGTGCTCGCCACCTCGTATCTCGCCGAGGTCTTCGAGCCGTACTTCGGTGACGGCTCACGCCTCGGACTGCATCTGGAGTACGTCACCGAGGAGGAGCCCCTCGGCACCGGCGGCGCGATCCGCAACGTCGCGTCCCGGCTCCACTCGGGGCCCGACGACCCGGTCCTCATCTTCAACGGCGACATCCTCACCGGCCTCGACATCCGCGCCCTGGTGCACGAGCACGAGACCACCGGCGCGGACGTCTCCCTGCACCTGTCCAGGGTCGAGGACCCGCGGGCGTTCGGCCTGGTCCCCACGGACGCGACAGGCCGGGTCCAGGCCTTCCTGGAGAAGCCCCAGACGCCCGAGGAGATCGTCACCGACCAGATCAACGCGGGCGCCTACGTGTTCCGCCGCTCGGTCATCGACACGATCCCGACGGGCCGCCCCGTCTCCGTGGAACGCGAGACGTTCCCGGACCTGCTGGCGTCAGGCGCCCACCTTCAGGGCATGGTCGACTCCACGTACTGGCTGGACCTGGGCACCCCTCAGGCCTTCGTGCGCGGCTCCGCGGACCTCGTCCTCGGCCGCGCGCCGTCCCCGGCGGTTCCCGGCCGGCGGGGCGACAGCCTCACGCTGCCCACCGCCTCCGTCGCCCCCGGCGTGAAGCTCACGGGCGGCACGGTCGTCTGCGAGAACGCGACGGTCGGCGAGGGCGCCCGCATCTCGGGCAGCGCGATCCTCGCGGGCGCGACGGTCGAGGCGGGCGCGGTCGTCACCGACTCCCTGATCGGCCGCGGCGCCCACGTGGGCGCCCGCACGGTCCTGACGGGCGCGGTGATCGGCGACGGCGCGACGGTCGGCGCGGACAACGAACTCCAGTCGGGCGTACGGGTGTGGTGCGACGCCCGGATCCCGGCGGCGGCGGTGCGCTTCTCCTCGGACCAGTAGGGGCCGGCTCCTCGGACCGGCAGGGCCGGCTCCTCGGACCGGCAGGGCCGGCTCCTCGGACCGGCAGGGCCGGCTCCTCGGACCGGCAGGGCCGGCTCCTCGGACCAGTAGGGGCCGGCGAGCCCGACCCCCTACGCTGCAAGGAGCACCCCACCACCCGACGAGGATCCCTTGGCCGGCCGATATGCCCCCCGCCCCACGCGCACCACGGTGCGTGGCGGCGAGACCGGTGTGCCCAGGGCCGGTGTGCCCCGAGCCGTCGTGCCGCGCCCGGCGACCGAGGCGCACACCCGTCGCTGGACCCCCAAGGGCCCGTTCGACCTGGGCCTGACCCTGGGCCCGCTGCGCCGGGGGCCTGCCGACCCCGCCTTCCGCGTCACACCGGACGGCTCGGTCTGGCGGGCCACCCGCACCCCCGAAGGCCCCGGCACCCTGCGCGTGGCTCTGCGCGGCGGAGTCGCCGAGGCGGAGGCGTGGGGCCCGGGCGCGACCTGGCTCCTTGCCCAACTCCCGGAACTTCTCGGTGAGTCGGACGAGCCCGAGGCGTTCGAGCCGCGCCACAGGCTCCTCGCCCACGCCCACCACTACCGGCCGGGACTGCGCCTGCTGCGTACGGGTCTGGTCATGGAATCGCTGATCCCGTCGATCCTGGAACAGAAGATCACGACGGATGAGGCGTACCGCGCCTGGCGCATGCTGCTCCGTACGTACGGCACCCCGGCGCCCGGCCCCACCGCCGGGCTCGGCCTCCACGTCATGCCGGAGCCGCGCGCCTGGTCGCTCATCCCGTCCTGGGAGTGGCACCGCGCGGGCGTCGACAACAAGCGGGCCTCGACCATCCTGCGGGCCGTCAAGGTGGCCCGGCGTATGGAGGAGGCCGCGGCGATGACCCCGGCCGACGCCCGCGCCCGCCTCGAACTGATCCCTGGCATCGGTCCCTGGACCTCCGCCGAGACGGTCCAGCGCAGCAACGGCGCCGCCGACGCCGTGACGACCGGCGACGTCCATCTGCCCGGCATCGTCGGCTACGCCCTCGCCGGCAACCGCGACGCCGACGACGCGGAGATGCTGCGGCTCCTCGCCCCGTACGAGGAGCAGGGCCAGCGCCACCGCGCGGCCCGCCTCATCCTCCTCAGCGGCCGCACACCCCCGCGCAGACAGCCGAAGATGCGCCGCACGAACATCGCCGACTGGTAGCCGCTCTCCTAACGCACGACCACGAAGTCACCGGCGTCACGCGCCGGGCGCTCGGCAGGGGCGGCGGCCGCGTGTCCCACGGCCACGGCACCCATCGGGTCCCACTCCTGCGGAAGCCCGAGCACCTCGCGTACGACATCGCGGCAGAACATCGTCGACGACACCCACGCGGAGCCGAGCCGCTCACCGGCGAGCGCGACCAGGAAGTTCTGCACGCCCGCACCGGCCGCGACCACGAACATCTCCCGCTCGGCGGCGTCCCGCCGCGCGTGCCCGTACGTGTGCGACCCGTCCATCACCATGCACGGCACGACCAGATACGGCGCCTGGCGCAGCACGTCACCGCGGCGCACGCGCTTGGCGACGGACTCCTCGCTCTTGCCGTCGCGCCGCAGGTCCTCGACCCACGCGTCCCGCATCGCGTCGAGCAGCCGGACCCGCGAGTCCTGCGACTCCAGGAGCACGAACCGCCACGGCGTCGTGTGGTGCGGGGCGGGCGCGGTCACGGCCGCGGCGACCGCGCGCCGTACGGCTCCCGGGTCGACCGGCTCGTCCGTGAACGCCCGCACCGTACGCCGCTGGGTCACGGCCTCCCGCACGGCCTCGGACGTGCCGAGCCGGAACATGTCGTCACGCGCGACGCGCACCAGCTCGCGCGCGCCGGTGCCCTCGCCCACCACGTGCCCGAGCCCGCGCACGACGGCGACGGGCAGCCCGGCGGCCTTGCCCTTCACCAGGTCCCCGGCGGCGGCCAGCTCGTCCGCCGTGGCGACGACGGTGGCGCTGAGCGGATTGCCGTACGCGTCCGTGCCGCCGCGCAGGTCGTCGAGGACGTGCACGCCCGCGGCGCCGATGGCGACGTCGGTCAGGCCGTTGCGCCAGGGGCGGCCGAAGGTGTCCGTGACGACGACCCCGACGTCCACGCCGAGCGCGTCCCGCAGCCCGTCCCGGATCGCCGCGGCCGACGCGTCGGGGTCCTCCGGGAGCAGCAGCACGGTGCCCGCGGGCGTGTTCGACGCGTCCACACCGGCCGCGGCCATGACCAGACCCAGCTTGTTCTCGACGATGCGCAGGGTGCCGCGGCGCGCGACGACCCGTACGGTCTCGGCGTCTATGGCCGCCTCGCGGTCGGTCGCCTCGACGATCCGGCCCTCGGCCTTGCTGACGATCTTCGAGGTGACGAGCAGTACGTCGCCGTCGACGAGGCCGGGCTCGGCGGTGGCGATCAGCTTGGCGAGGTCGTCGCCCTCCCGGACCTCGGGGATGCCGGGGAGCGCCCAGGCGCGGAAGGAGGGAGCGTCACTCACGCGCGGACCTCCTCCGCGAGCGTGAGCGCCTCACGCGCCATCTGCGTCGTCGCGTCCAGGTCGGACATCATCAGCGGCACCGCTCGGCAGCGGATGCCCGCCGCCTTGACGCGCTCCACCGTGCCCGCGTCCACCGTGTCGACGAGCCACCCGTCGAGCAGCCCCGACCCGTAGTGCTCGGCGACCGCGGCCGCCGTCGAGTCGACGCCCACGGCGGCGAGGACCTTGTCGGCCATGCCGCGCACGGGCGCGTCCCCGACGATGGGCGAAAGCCCGACGACGGGCACACCGGCTTCGGCGATGGCCTCGCGGATGCCGGGCACGGCGAGGATGGTCCCGACGCTGACGACGGGGTTGGACGGCGGGAAGAGGATGACGTCCGCTTCGGCGATGGCCTCCAGGACACCCGGCGCGGGCTTGGCCTGCTCGGCGCCGACGGGCACCACCGCGTGCGCGTCCACGGAGGCCCGCAGCTTCACCCAGTACTCCTGGAAGTGCACGGCCCGGCGCTCCCCGTCGAGGGTCACCGCCACATGGGTCTCGACGCGGTCGTCGGACATCGGGATGAGCCGCACGCCGGGCTTCCAGCGCTCGCACAGCGCCTCGGTGACCGCGCTGAGCGGATAGCCGGCGCCCAGCATCTGCGTACGGACGATGTGGGTCGCGAAGTCCCGGTCGCCGAGACCGAACCACTCGGGCCCCACCCCGTACGCGGCGAGCTCCTCCTTGACCAGATACGTCTCGTCCGTACGTCCCCAGCCCTGCTCCTCGTTGATGCCGCCGCCGAGCGTGTACATCACCGTGTCGAGGTCGGGACAGACCTTCAGCCCGAAGAGGTGGATGTCGTCCCCGGTGTTGCCGATGACCGTGATGACCGCGTCGTCCGGTGCCGCCTGCTTGAGACCGCGA
The DNA here is from genome assembly GCF_053607285.1 of Streptomyces sp. NPDC055140. Taxonomy (NCBI): domain Bacteria; kingdom Bacillati; phylum Actinomycetota; class Actinomycetes; order Kitasatosporales; family Streptomycetaceae; genus Streptomyces; species Streptomyces sp. NPDC055140. Next base: position 229,912 of record NZ_JBSGTG010000015.1, read on the forward strand.
AGGAACCGGGCACCACCGATGCCGCCTGCCAGAACCACAATGCGCATGTGCCCAGCATCGCAGGCGGGTACGACAGTTCGTCAGGCGGTCACGGCATCCTGCGTGGCGTCGCTGACGCAGCGGGGGGCGTGCATGGGCATCTCGGTGAGGCCGGGGTAGTACACGTGGAGGCTGACGGCGGGTTCCAGCGCGTCGTTGACGACCTCGTGGACGTAGCCGGGGGCGAAGACGCGCTGTGCGCCGGGCGCGAGGGTGCGGGAGTCACGCTCCGAACGCTCCGTCAACTCGCCCTGGAGGACGGTCAGTATCCCGGAGGAGCGGCCGTGGTCGTGCAGTCCGCTGCCCTGTCCGGGCACCCAGGACAGGAGCCAGACCTCGTAGCCGGGGCCCGTCTGCAGGCGGTGGTACCAGCGGCTGGAGGCGTCGTACTCGACGAGGTGTTCCCACCGGCCGCGGTCGGTGGCGATGGTGCGGGCCAGGCCGGCGAACTCGGCGACGGTGGCCGGGTGCTCGCGGGCGGGCTGGAGCAGGTGGGGTACTTCGAGGATGTCGCCGGCGATCTGGAGGTCGCTGTCGCTGTTCATGGGTATGGGGGTTCCTCGGCGGAGTGCGGTGTGCTGGTGGGTGTCGCTGGACGGCGCCCGGTACAGATGAACTGCCGGGGGAGTGGAGCGAGGGGATTCAGCCGGAGCGCGGTGGGCTCAACAGCTGGGACAGCAACAGCAACAGCGCGCGTGGGCAGCACCGAGGGACCCGGGTCGGGTCACGGAAAGCGCCAAGTTCGCGAGCATGCCCACCAGGACACCGGTTCATTCCTCCCCTGTCAACTAGGTGTCCGGATTGTGGGATATGTTTCACCTCATCCGGTTGCTCTGCCAGGCGAATGGTTTGTGCACCTCCTGGCTCGGACACATGGCGCATCAACCGGGCGTACAAACGCCGTCGCGCTCCCGTGATCCGAATGTGATCAGGAACGCTCCGGCGCCGCTCCCGGAACGAGATCAACGCCCGAGGCGTCTCTCTTGCAGAGGCCCGCGTGAGGTCTGCCGGAGCTCTTGGGGGAGTGACGGCCGGGATGGGCCTCTGGCAAGTGTCAAGGTTTAGGCCGATTTGAACACTTTCCGCATACCCTTGGTTCCGCAGAGTGAATAAGGGACCCAATAGCAGATCTCGGCTTGACTGGCCCGGATCGGCACACTTGTAATTTCACTCGTGTCGTTCAGCCGGAATCGGTAACGGCAGCATCACGGGGACGCACAGACGGACGAGGGGCGCACTATGACCGAGTCGTTTCAGCAACTGCTGGTCGAGGACGCGGAAGAGGAACTCGGCTGGCAGGAGCGCGCGCTGTGCGCCCAGACCGACCCCGAGTCCTTCTTCCCGGAGAAGGGCGGCTCCACCCGGGAGGCCAAGAAGGTCTGCCTCGCCTGCGAGGTCAGGTCCGAGTGCCTCGAGTACGCACTCGCCAACGACGAGCGGTTCGGCATCTGGGGCGGCCTCTCCGAGCGGGAGCGGCGCCGCCTGAAGAAGGCCGCGGTCTGAGGCGACAAAGACTGCAGAACGCCGCAAGACCGCACGAAGTCCCGCACCGAGGCCCGCAGCTGGGACCAGAGCTGGGGCCGCACCGAGGACCGAAACAAGGACGCCGTCCGAAGACTCTTTTCCGCGTAGCGATCGGCCCGTCGCCCTGGGTTGTCCACAGGGGGCGGGCCGCCGTTGTTGTCAGCCGTTAGTGTGGGGCCCCGTCCGAGACGACCCAGCGCCCCGCAGGGCACAGGCGTCCACCGCAGTCCAACGAACCGGGGCCCGTACCTCGATGTCCGTGCACAGCCATTCGGCAGGCCAATTCGACACTGCCGCAGCCGCGTTCAACCCGGGGCACGCCGCAGGGCCAGACCCGACCAGGCCACCCGAGTTCCCCAGACATGTCGTCACCGCCGTGCTCGTCTCCCACGACGGAGCACGCTGGCTGCCCGACGTCCTGTCAGGACTGCTCGGCCAGGAGCGCCCCGTACAGAACGCCGTAGCCGCCGACACCGGCAGCGCGGACGCCTCCGCCACGCTGATCGCCGACGCGATCGGCGACGAGCGCGTTCTCCACCTGGCCCGCCGCACCGGCTTCGGCCAGGCCGTCGACGAAGCGGCGCGCACCGCGGGAGCGCTGACACCGGAGGAGCTGCCGTACCTCAAGCGCCCCAGTGGCTGGGACCCCGTCAGCCGGAGCTGGCGCGACGACGCCTACGACATGCCGGAACTGCCGCACGGCGAGCCCGAGCAGTGGCTGTGGCTCCTGCACGACGACTGCGCGCCTGAGCCCGACGCGCTCGCCGAACTCCTGCGCGTCGTCGAGAACGAGCGCGAGATCGGCAACGAGGTCGCCGTCGTCGGACCCAAGCTGCTCGGCTGGTACGACCGCAGGCAGCTTCTCGAGGTCGGCGTCTCCATCGCCAACTCGGGGCGCCGCTGGACCGGCCTCGACCGCCGCGAGCAGGACCAGGGGCAGCACGACCACGTGCGGCCCGTCCTGTCCGTGTCCACCGCCGGCATGCTGATCCGGCGCGATGTCTTCGAACAGCTCGGCGGGTTCGACCGCAGACTGCCCCTGATGCGCGACGACGTCGACCTGTGCTGGCGCGCCCAGGCCGCCGGGCACCGCGTCGTCATCGCCCCCGACGCCGTCGTCCGGCACGCGGAGGCCTCCTCGCGCGAGCGCCGCACCGTCGACTGCGTGGGCCGCACGGCGACGTCCCCGCACAAGGTCGACAAGGCCGGCGCCGTCTACACCCTGCTCGTCAACGCCCCTACGGCCGTGCTGCCCTGGGTGCTCCTGCGCCTCGTCATCGGCACGCTCGCGCGTACGCTCGCGTACCTCGTCGGCAAGGTTCCCGGCCAGGCGCTCGACGAGATCACCGGACTCCTCGGCACCCTGCTGCGGCCCGAGCGGATCCTCGCGGCCCGCCGCAGGCGTGGCAAGGGAGTGGTCGACGCCAAGGAGCTGCGGCCGCTCTTCCCGCCGCCGGGCGCCACGGTCCGGCTCACCGTCGAGCAGGTCGCGGGCAGCGTCTTCGGCGCGTCCGACCCCGAGATCAACGCCGCGGGACGGCATGGCAGCGCCGTCGAGTCCGGCCCCGGCGGGGACGACGCGGACTTCCTGGAGATCGAGCAGTTCGCCCGTCTCAAGCGCATCGCCCGCAAGCCGGGACCGATGCTCTTCGTGGTGCTGCTGTTCGTGTCGCTCATCGCCTGCCGCGCGCTGCTCGGCGGTGGGGCGCTCGCGGGCGGCGCGCTGCTGCCCGCTCCGGGTGACGCGTCCGCCCTGTGGTCGCGCTATCTCGACGGCTGGCACGCGGCCGGCACGGGCGGCACCCAGTCCGCGCCGCCGTACCTGGCGTTCGTCGCCGCGTTCTCCACGCTCCTGTTCGGCTCGACCGGACTCGCCGTCACCGTGCTGCTCGTCTGCTCGGTGCCGCTCGCCGGCTTCACCGCCTACTTCGCCTCGCGGCCCCTGGTCACCTCGCGCCTGCTGCGCGCGTGGGCCTCGGTCGCGTACGCGTTCCTGCCCGCGGCCACCGGCGCGCTCGCCGGCGGCCGGATCGGCACCGCGGCCCTTGCGATCCTGCTGCCGCTCATCGCGCGCGCGGGGTTGTCCGCCAGCGGCTTGATGAACAGCGCGGGGGCGCGCGGCAGCTGGCGCGCCACCTGGGCGTACGCCCTCCTGCTGACCGTCACGACGGCCTTCACGCCCATCGTGTGGCCGATCGCGCTCGTCCTCGGCATCGCGCTCCTCGCGGTCCGCCGGGGCGACATCGCCGCGTACGGGCTCCGCTTCCTGGCGTCGCTCGGCACCCCGCTCCTGATCCTCGCCCCCTGGTCGCTGACGCTGCTTCCGTTCGGCTTCTTCAAGGAGGCGGGCCTCCCCTACGGGAAGGGGTCGGCGTCCGCGCTCGGCCTGCTAGGCGCCTCGCCCGGCGGCTCCGGCACCCTCGGCGGCCTGCTGCTCATCGGCATCGTCCTCGCCGGGCTCGCCGCGCTCCTGCGCACCGAGCGCCGCCCCGCCGTCCTCACCGCCTGGGCGATCGCCCTGGTGGCCCTGGTCTTCGCGGCCCTGTCGAACAGCTCGGCCTGGGCCGGGCCCGCGACCCTCGTCTACGGCATCGCCCTCCTCGCCGCCGCCGTGCTCGGCGCCGACGGGGCACGCTCGCGCGTGGCCGAGCAGAGCTTCGGCTGGCGGCAGCCGGTGGCGGCCCTCATCGCGTTCGCCGCGGTGGCCGGACCGCTCCTCGCCGCGGCGGGCTGGATGATCCGCGGGGCCGACGGCCCCCTGGAGCGCCGCGACCCCACCCAGGTGCCCGCGTTCGTCGCCGAGGAGAGTGACACCCAGGACCAGGCCCGCACCCTCGTCATGGACAGCGACTCGGCCGCCAGGGTGTCGTACACCCTGGTGCGCGGCGCCGGCGCGCGCCTCGGTGACGCCGAACTGACCGAGGCGGGCGGCAGCAACAAGAAGCTCGACAAGGTCGTCGCCAACCTCGTCGCCGGCTCCGGCGCCGACCAGGCCGACCAGCTCGGCGGCTTCGCCGTGCGCTACGTCCTCGTACGCGCGGGCGCGCCCCGGCAGATGAGCCGCGTGCTCGACTCCACGCCCGGCCTGTCCCGGCTCAGCCAGCAGGACGGCACCGCCCTGTGGCGCGTGGACCGGCAGGTCTCCCGCGCCGCGATCGTGTCCGGGTCCGACGAGCCGCAGCCCGTCGCCGCGGGCCCCGTCGAACTCCACACGAAGATCCCCGACGGCAAGGCCGGCCGTGTCCTGCGCATCGCCGACACGGCCGACGAGGGCTGGACGGCGACGCTGGACGGCGCGCCCCTGACGAAGACGACCGTCGACGGCTGGGCACAGGGCTTCGAACTGCCCGCCACGGGCGGCCGCCTGGACGTCACGTTCGACGCGCCGATCTCGCACGCGGCCTGGCTGTGGGCGCAGGGCGTGCTCGCTCTCGTCCTCGTGGTGCTCGCGCTGCCGGGCCGGCGCAGGGACGTGGACGACGACCTCCCCGAGGAGCCCGTCGTGCCCGCGCAGGCTGTCGAGGGCGAGGGCCGCAGGGCCCGCCGCCTGCGCGCCCAGGCGGAGGCCGAACAGGCCGCGGCCGAGGACACGGACGGCGCGGTACCGCCGCCGCCTTCGGAGGAGGAGCTCGCCGCGGCCGGTGTGCCGCAGCAGCAGTCGTACGGCGAGTGGGACACCCCCACGTACGCGGCCGCCGAGTACGGCCAGTACACCGCGGGTGATCAGCAGCAGTACCAGGGCGGCGCCTACCAGGGCACGTACGACCCGACCCAGCAGGCGGATCCCTATCAGGCAGACCCCTACCAGGCCGGCCAGTACGACCCGTACGCCTACGGGGGCACGTACGACGGCCAGCAGCAGTACGGGCAGCAGGCCTACGACGCCCCGTACGAGCAGCCGCAGCCGCCCGCGCAGCCGCCGCACGGCACCGACAGTGAGCGCCCCGACGGGAGCCAGCAGTGAACCGCACCACCCTGTCCCTGATCGCAGCGGCCGCGGCCCTCGCCGCTGTCACCGGTTTCGCGGCGGCCACCGCGCCCGGCGGCGACGGCGACTCCGCGAAGGCGGCCGCGCGGCTGCCGGTGGAGCGCTCCAGCCTGCTGTGCCCCGCGCCGAGCACGTCGGACCTCGCCGAGACCGCGTACACCTCGTACACACCCGCCTCGAAGGGGTCGGGCAGTTCGGGTAAGGCCGCCCTGTCGCCGGCCACGCGCGAGCTGACGGACGGCACCGGGAGCGGCAAGGGCAAGGGCAAGGCCGACAAGCCGGTGCTGTCCCCGCTGAAGCCGGGCAAGCCCGTCGCGGGTGAGTCGTCGGGCGCCGAGTCGCCCGCACTCGTGGGGAGCGCCGACGGGAATCTCGCGCCCGGCTGGACCGTGCAGCAGACGACGGAGGTGGCCGCCGGCACCGGCCGCGGCCTCCTCGGGGTGAACTGCTCGGCGCCGGACACGGACTTCTGGTTCCCGGGCGCCTCCACCGCCAAGGAGCGCAGCGACTACATCCACCTCACGAACCCGGACGACTCGGCGGCGGTCGTCGACGTCCAGCTGTACGGGGCGCACGGCGCCATCAAGTCCGATGTGGGCGAGGGCATCCAGGTCCAGCCGCACTCCAGCGTGCCGGTCCTGCTGTCCACCCTCACCGACAAGCCGCAGACGAACGTCACGCTCCATGTGACGGCCCGCAGCGGCCGGGTCGCCGCCGCCGTCCTCGCCGCGGACGACAAGCTCGGCGGCGACTGGCTCCCGGCGTCCGCGGACCCCGCGGGCACGGTCGTCCTGCCCGGCATCCCGAAGGACGCCACGAGCGTGCGCCTGGTCGCCTTCACGCCCGGCGACAACGACGCGGACCTGAAGGTCCAGCTGGCCTCCCCGACCGGCCGCATCACCCCGGCCGGGCACGAGAGCCTGCACGTGAAGTCGGGGATGACGGCCGCCGTCGACCTCGGTGACGTGACGCGCGGCGAGGCCGGCTCCCTCGTCCTGACGCCCACGGGCGACTCGGCCCCGGTCGTGGCAGCCCTGCGCGTCGTGCGCGGCAAGGGCGACGATCAGGAGTCGGCGTTCATCCCGGCGACCCGGCCGCTCGGCGCGCGGGCGACCGTCGCCGACAATCGGGCGAAGGGCTCGACGCTGTCGCTGACGGCCCCGGGCGCGGCGGGCACGGTCAAGGTGACGGCGTCGGCGGGCACCGAGGGCGGGACCCCGGTCACGAAGACGTACACCGTGAAGGGCGGCACGACGATGTCCGTGCAGCCGCCGGTCCCGGCCGGGCTCAAGGGGTCGTACGCGCTGACGGTGGAGCAGGTGTCGGGCGGGGAGGTCTACGGCTCGCGGATGCTGGACGTGCCCGACGCGGACGTCCCCGGCGTCCCCATGTTCACGGTCCAGACGCTCCCGGACGACCGGGGGACGGTCTCGGTGCCGCACGCGGACCAGGACCTGTCGGTACTGCAGAAGTGATCTCGACGTGGCCCGGTCCGCCGGGTCACTCCTCGTCGCCGTAGCGCGGATCCACCGTCTCCGGGGACAGGCCGAGGAGTTCTGCGACCTGCTCGACCACGACCTCGTGCACCAGGGCCGCGCGCTCGTCGCGGCCCTTGGTGCGGATCTCGACCGGGCGGCGGTAGACGACCACGCGCGCGGGGTGCCCCTCGCGCGCCGCGATCGTGGAGCCCAGGGGCACCGACTCGTCGCTCCAGCCCTCGTCGGCCGCGCCGACCGAGGGCACATCGAGGATGAGGAAATCGATGTCGGCGAGCTGCGGGAAGCGCCGCTCGAGCCGCTCCACGGAGTCCTGCACCAGATCCGCGAACCCCGCGGCCCGGCTCGCGGAGAGCGGCACCTGAGGAGGGGCGACGGGCCCTCGCATGCCCCTGCCGTGCCGGTCGCGGCGGCGGGGAGGCTTCGGCTCTGCGGCGGGGGGCGGTACGGGGTTCTCCATCACTGACGCAGCGTAGTCCTCCCGCGGACGCACCCGCCCGCGGTGGCCCGCACGGAACCCGCATGTCGCTTCCTGACCGATCAAGCCAAACTTGGGCGCGATTCCGCACCCCTCCCGGACCGGTGACCTCGCGGCTCCTGTCGGTATTTGCCCCGACCGGTGACCGTGCGCACCAGGGACGCGGGGCGCACCACCCCCGGTCCGCGCAGGTCAGCGCCGCGCTCCCGGAGCCCCGTGTGCGCCGCTGCGCACCACGACACGGTGGGGTGACCTCCCGGGGAGTCGTCGCGGCCCGCTCAAGAGTGCGGTACCGTCCAACGCTGTGAGCCCTGTACGTCGCTGTTCGCGCACCGCTTGCGGCCGTCCCGCCGTCGCGACGCTGACGTACGTCTACGCCGACTCGACCGCGGTCCTCGGCCCCCTCGCCACCTACGCCGAACCCCACTGCTACGACCTGTGCGCCGAGCACTCCGAGCGCCTCACCGCCCCGCGCGGGTGGGAGGTCGTCCGGCTCGCCGACACCTCCGGCCCCTCGCGCCCCAGCGGTGACGATCTGGAGGCCCTGGCGAACGCCGTGCGTGAGGCGGCTCGCCCGCGGGAGCGCGCGGCCGAGGCGGGCGGCTCGGGCCCCCGCACGGCGGACCCGATGGAGGTCGCACGCCGCGGCCATCTGCGGGTGCTGCGCTCACCGGACAACTGAGCCGGACCCCACCCGGTAGCCGGGCCGGCGGCCGGATTCGGACTTCGGTTTCCCCTTTACGGAATCTCCTTCGTCCCACTCATTGACCTGAGTTTGTTGCGGACACAACAATTTCGCCACCCAGAGCCCCGGGAGGCGCCCGTGTTCGTCCAACAGCTTGAACCGGTGGCCGGATCGCTCGGCCTGTCCGCACTCGTCGCGACCCTGCCCCTTGTCACCGTGCTCGTCCTGCTCGGCGCCGTCCGCATGAAGGCCCACCTCGCGGGCCTCATCGGGCTCGCCGTGGCCGCCCTCGTCGCCTGCCTCGCCTACGGGATGCCCGTCGGCCAGACCGTGTCGAGCGCCGCACAGGGCGTGCTGTTCGGGCTCTTCCCCATCATGTGGATCGTCGTCAACGCCCTGTGGGTGTACCGGATGACCGTCCGCACCCGGCACTTCGACATCCTGCGCCGCTCCTTCGGGCGGCTGTCCGACGACCCGCGCATCCAGGCCCTCGTCATCGCGTTCTGCTTCGGCGCCCTGCTGGAGGCGCTCGCCGGATTCGGGGCGCCCGTCGCGATCTGCTCCGTGATGCTCGTCGCCCTCGGCTTCGACCCCGTGAAGGCGGCCGTCGTCGCCCTCGTCGCCAACACCGCGCCCGTGGCCTTCGGCGCGATGGGCACCCCCGTCGTCACCCTCGCCCAGGTCACCGGGCTCCCGCTCGACTCCGTCGCCTCCGTGGTGGGCCGTCAGACACCGCTGCTCGCCCTGCTGGTGCCGCTCATCCTCGTCTGGCTCGTGGACGGGCGGCGCGGCCTGCGCGAGACCTGGATACCCGCCCTCGCCTGCGGAGTCGCCTTCGCCGCCGCCCAGTTCGCCGCCTCGAACTACGTCTCCGCACAGCTCGCCGACATCGGGGCCGCGCTCATCGGCGCGGGCGCCCTCGTCGCCGTGCCGCACGCGCGCAGGCCCGCCGCCGAACCCGTACGCGCCGCCGTCCTGACCGGCGTACGCAGCGAGGAGCTCGACCAGGACGACCCGCGGCCCGAGGTCCTGCGCGCCTACGCCCCGTACGCGCTCATCGTCGTCATCTTCTCGATCGCGCAGATCCCCGCGGTCAAGGACTGGATCGCCAAGGCGACACGCATCTTCGACTGGCCCTTCCTGAACGTCGCGAACCCCGAGGGCAAGCCCGTAGGCGGCAACGTCTTCACCCTGCCGCTCGTCTCCACCGGCGGCACCCTCGTCCTCCTCGCCGGCGCGATCACGGCCGCCGTCATCGGCGTCCACGCGCGCGTGGCCGTACGCGAGTGGCTGTCGACCGTGTACGAGCTGCGCTTCGCGATCCTCACCGTGACCAGCGTCCTGGCCCTCGCCTACGTCATGAACCTCTCCGGGCAGGCCGCCACCATCGGGCACTTCGTCGCCGCTGCCGGTGCGGGCCTCGCGTTCCTGTCGCCCGTACTCGGCTGGTTCGGCGTCGCCGTCTCCGGATCCGACACCTCCGCCAACGCCCTGTTCGGCGCACTCCAGGTCACCGCCGCCCAGCAGTCGGGCCTGTCACCCGAACTGCTCGCCGCCGCGAACAGCTCCGGCGGCGTCCTCGGCAAGATGATCTCGCCGCAGAACCTCACCATCGCGGCCGCGGCCGTCGGACTCGCGGGCAAGGAGGGGGACCTGTTGCGCAAGGTGCTGCCGTGGAGCGCGGGACTGCTGCTCGTGATGTGCCTGATCGTGATGGCACAGAGCTCCGCGGTCCTCGGCTGGATGCTGCCCTGACAGCTGACTGTCAGTCCGTACGGGTAGTTTGTGCTGTCCGAAGCGGACTTCAGGAGAGTTGGGTGACCGTGGCTGCTGATCTGTCGCAGATCGTCAAGGCGTACGACGTACGCGGAGTGGTCCCGGACCAGTGGGACGAGCACCTCGCCGAGCTGTTCGGCGCCGCCTTCGTGCGCGTCACGGACGCCGCGGCCATCGTCGTCGGACACGACATGCGGCCCTCGTCACCCGGCCTCTCCCGGGCCTTCGCGCGCGGCGCCGCCGCCCTCGGCGCCGACGTGACCGAGATCGGCCTGTGCTCCACCGACCAGCTGTACTACGCGTCGGGCGCGCTCGGACTGCCCGGCGCGATGTTCACGGCCTCGCACAACCCGGCCCAGTACAACGGCATCAAGATGTGCCGCGCCGGCGCCGCCCCCGTCGGACAGGACACGGGCCTGGCAGAGATCCGCGAACTGGCCGAGAAGTGGCTGGAGACGGGCGCCCCCGAACCCGCCGTGAAGGCGGGCACCCTCACCCGGCGCGACACCCTCGACGACTACGCGGCCTATCTGCGCTCCCTCGTCGACCTCACGAAGATCCGCCCCCTGAAGGTCGTCGTCGACGCGGGCAACGGCATGGGCGGACACACCGTCCCGACCGTCTTCGCGGGCCTGCCGCTCGACCTCGTCCCGATGTACTTCGAGCTCGACGGCACGTTCCCCAACCACGAGGCCAACCCGCTCGACCCGGCGAACCTCGTGGACCTCCAAAAGCGCGTCCGCGAAGAGGGCGCCGACCTCGGCCTCGCCTTCGACGGCGACGCGGACCGCTGCTTCGTCGTCGACGAGCACGGCGACCCCGTCTCCCCGTCCGCCGTCACCGCCCTCGTCGCCTCCCGCGAACTGGCGAGGAACGGCGGCACGGGCACGATCATCCACAACCTGATCACCTCCTGGTCCGTCCCCGAGGTGGTGAAGGAGCAGGGCGGCACACCGGTACGCACGCGCGTGGGCCACTCCTTCATCAAGCAGGAGATGGCCACCTCCGGAGCGATCTTCGGCGGCGAGCACTCGGCGCACTACTACTTCCGCGACTTCTGGAACGCGGACACAGGCATGCTCGCCGCGCTCCACGTCCTCGCCGCCCTCGGCGGCCAGAGCGGCGCCCTGTCCGCCCTGGTCGCCGAGTACGACCGATACGCCGGCTCCGGCGAGATCAACTCCACGGTCGACGACCAGCACGCCCGCCTCGCCGCGATCAAGACCGAGTACGCCGGCCGGGACGGCATCACACACGACGAGCTCGACGGCCTGACGATCACCTCCGCGGACTGGTGGTTCAACGTCCGCCCGTCCAACACCGAACCCCTCCTTCGGCTGAACGCGGAGGCCAGGGACGAAGCCACGATGACCAAGATCCGCGACGAGGTCCTGGCGATCATCAGAGCCTGACCACGGCCACACGCGAAACGGGACCCCGTCCGAGCAGCCGTGCCCCCGCCCCCGGCGGTACGCTGACCAGGCCGCACGCACACACATTCACATCGCTGAAGGGACACCTCATGCCGCTCGAAGCCGGCCTCCTGGAGATCCTCGCCTGCCCGGCCTGCCACGCCCCCCTCAAGGAGGCCGACGCCGAGCTGCTCTGCACCGGATCGGACTGCGGCCTCGCCTACCCGATCCGCGACGGTATCCCCGTACTCCTCGTGGACGAGGCCCGCCGCCCCGCATAGGTCCCACCCAGGCCCCGCGCGGGCCGTCCCGGAGGCTGACACCATGCTCGACGAATCGCTGCTCGACGCCCCCGAGGCCCTCGTCAGGGTCGACCGCCGCGGACTCCTGCGCGGCGCCGCCGAGGCCGGCGCCCGCGTCCGCACCGCGGTCCGGCACGCCGCGGAGGCCGGGATCACCCAGCTCAAACCGGACGGCCGCCCGCGCGCCGTCCTCTTCGCCGGACCCGGCCTCGCCGCCAGCTGCGTCGCCGACCTGCTCAACAGGCTCGCCGGCGCCTCCTGCCCCGTCGCCCACCTGCACCCCACCGGAGTCGCCCCCGCCGCGGGCGCCCTGCGCTGGGAGCTGCCCGGCTGGGCGGGCCCCGTGGACCTGCTCCTGATCGCGACCACCGACGGCACCGAGCCGGGACTCGCCCTCCTCGTCGAGCAGGCCTACCGACGCGGCTGCACCATCGTCGCCGTCAGCCCCACGGGCACCCCCCTGACCGAGGCCGTCGCCGGGGCACACGGCCTCTTCGTACCGATGGCGACCGCCCCGTACGAGCAGGACGAACCCGCCGCGGCCTCCGCGCCCGGCGCCCTGTGGGCCCTGCTCACCCCGCTGCTCTCCCTCCTGGACCGCACCGGCCTGCTCTCCGCGCCGGCCGAGACCCTGGAGAAGGTCGCCGACCGCCTCGACCAGACCGCCGAGCGCTGCGGCCCGGCCATCGCGACCTACAGCAACCCCGCCAAGACCCTCGCCGCCGAGCTCGCCGACGCCCTGCCCCTGATCTGGACCGAAGGGCACGCCGCGGGCCCGGCGGGCCGCCGCTTCGCCGCCGCGCTCGCCGAACTCGCCGGCCGCCCGGCCCTCGCCTCCGACCTGCCCGAGGCGCTCCCCGCGCACGGCCGCCTCCTCCTCGGCGACCTCGCGGGCGGCGCCGACCCCGACGACTTCTTCCGCGACCGGGTCGACGAGGCGCAGCCGATGCGCGTCCGCGTCGTCCTCCTGCGCGACCGGCCCGGCGGCCTCACCGCCGCGCCCGCCGCCCGCGAGCTGGCCCTCGGCCACGACACCCCGATCAGCGAGCTCGAACCCGAAGAGGGCGGCGAACTGGAAACACTCGCCGAGCTGATCGCCGTCACGGATTTCGCCGCCGTTTACCTCGCGCTCGCTTCGGGCGCATGACGTGGACCCGGCCGGTCCGAAGCACCGGCCGGCCCCTTGACCCGCGTACGGAGAAGAACGACTGATGGACCGCCTCACCAACACCGTCCGCCCCTATGCCTGGGGCTCGACCACCGCCATCCCGCACCTCATCGGTGCCGAGCCGACGGGCGAGCCGCAGGCCGAGATGTGGATGGGCGCCCACCCGGGAGCCCCCTCGCGGACCGGGCGCGGCCCGCTCAACGAGGTGATCGACCAGGCCCCCGAGCGTGAACTCGGCCCGCAGGCCGTCGCCAAGTTCGGCCCCCGCCTCCCCTTCCTCCTCAAACTCCTCGCCGCGGGTGCCCCGCTCTCCCTTCAGGTCCACCCCGACCTCGCCCAGGCCAAGGAGGGTTACGAGGCCGAGGAGCGCGCCGGCGTCCCCGTAGACGCCCCGCACCGCAACTACAAGGACGCCAACCACAAGCCCGAACTGATCTGCGCTCTCACGCCGTTCGAGGGCCTGTGCGGATTCCGCGCCCCCGAAGAGGCCGCACGCCTCATCGAAGGACTCGGCGTCGACTCCCTCAAGCCCTACGCCGACCTGCTGCGCGCCCACCCCGAAGAGGCCGCGCTGCGCGAGGTCCTGACGGCCGTACTGAGCGCGGACGCCGAGGAGATGGCCACCACGGTCACCGAGGCCGAGGCCGCCGCCGAACGCCTCGGCGGCGACTACGCGCCCTACGCCGGGCTCGCCCACCACTACCCCGGCGACCCCGGCGTCATCGCCGCCATGCTGCTCAACCACGTCCGCCTCAACCCCGGCGAGGCCCTCTTCCTCGGCGCCGGTGTCCCGCACGCCTACATCGACGGCCTCGGCGTGGAAATCATGGCCAACTCGGACAACGTCCTGCGCTGCGGCCTCACCCCCAAGCACGTCGACGTCCCCGAACTCCTGCGCATCGTCCGCTTCGAGGCCACCGACCCCGGCATCCTTCGCCCCGAGGCGTCCCCCGACGGCGAAGAGGTCTACGCGACCCCCATCGACGAATTCCGCCTCTCCCGCCACGTCCTGCCCGAGGGCGCAGCCCCGCACGACGTCACCGCCGGGACCCCGCAGATCCTGCTCTGCACCGCGGGCACCGTCCGCGCCGGTGAACTCGCCCTCACCGCAGGGCAGTCGGCGTTCGTCCCCGCGGACGAAAAGGCCGAAGTGTCCGGAGTCGGCACGCTCTTCCGGGCAACCGTGGTGGCCTGACGCGCCCCAGCCGTCCCGGGCTGCAACAATGACCCACCGCAAAGGGTGGGCAAAGCCCGGGACGGCGTACGCGGACAGATCCGTACGAGCCAGGACCGGGACGGCGTACGAAGGGACATCGGGAACACATGAGCGCTTCAGGCGGCACAAAAGCGATCGTGGCGGCACTCGCCGCCAACCTCGCGATCGCGGTAGCGAAATTCGTGGCGTTCCTCTTCAGCGGCTCGTCCTCGATGCTCGCCGAGAGCGTCCACTCGCTCGCCGACTCCGGCAACCAGGGCCTCCTGCTGCTCGGCGGCAAGAAGGCCCAACGCGAGGCGACCCCGCAACACCCCTTCGGCTACGGCCGCGAGCGCTACATCTACGCCTTCCTCGTCTCCATCGTCCTCTTCTCGGTCGGCGGCATGTTCGCCGTCTACGAGGGCTACGAGAAGATCAAGCACCCGCACGCGCTCGAGAACTGGTACTGGCCGATCGGCGTCCTCGTCTTCGCGATCATCGCCGAGAGCTTCTCGTTCCGTACCGCCATCAAGGAATCCAACGAGCTGCGCGGCAAGCTCTCCTGGTCCCAGTTCATCCGCCGCGCCAAGGCACCCGAGCTGCCCGTCGTCCTCCTCGAGGACTTCGGCGCGCTGATCGGTCTCGTCCTCGCGCTCGCCGGCACCGGCCTCGCCCTCGCCACCGACGACGGCCTCTGGGACGGCATCGGCACCCTGTGCATCGGCATCCTGCTCATCGCCATCGCGATCGTGCTGGCAGCCGAGACCAAGTCGCTGCTCCTGGGCGAGGCCGCGGGCATCGACGACGTCAAGAAGATCGAGACCGCGCTCGTCGACGGAGACACCGTCACCGGCGTCATCCACATGCGCACCCTCCACCTCGGCCCCGAGGAACTCCTCGTCGCCGCCAAGATCGCCGTCCAGCACGACGACACGGCCACCGAGGTCGCCAACGCCATCAACGCCGCGGAGGCCCGCATCCGCGAGGCCGTCCCGATCGCCCGCGTGATCTACCTCGAACCGGACATCTACAACGAGGCGGCCGCCTCCGCCGGCACCAACCCGGCCAGGACCCCGGACAGCCCGACCTCGGACAACTCGGCCCCCGACAGCTCGGGCCCGGACGCCAACTGACCTCCCCGCTCACGCCGGACCCGGAGGCGGGCTGGGTCCGGCTGGGCCGATCGGTGTAGATTCGTCACTGAGCCAGACGTCGCTGCTGATGGCGGTCGGGCGGCCCGCACGACGGGCCGGCCGAGGGAGAGAGGGCCTCCGACGGACTGCGCTGCGAGCGCCGGACACTCGTATGTCCATCGCCGCAGACCAGCCATGCCCACCTCGACCCACCACCACGAGGAGCAAGCTCCCTATGACGACTGTCGACAACCGACAGGACCAGGACTTCAAGGTCGCCGATCTCTCCCTGGCCGACTTCGGCCGCAAGGAGATCACCCTCGCCGAGCACGAGATGCCCGGCCTGATGTCCATCCGCAAGGAATACGCCGCCACGCAGCCGCTCGCGGGCGCCCGCGTCACCGGCTCCCTGCACATGACGGTGCAGACCGCCGTCCTCATCGAGACCCTCGTCGCCCTCGGCGCCGAGGTCCGCTGGGCCTCCTGCAACATCTTCTCCACCCAGGACCACGCCGCCGCGGCCATCGCCGTCGGCCCGAACGGCACCCCGGACAACCCCCAGGGCGTCCCGGTCTTCGCCTGGAAGGGCGAAACCCTCGACGAGTACTGGTGGTGCACGGAGCAGGCTCTGACCTGGCCGAACACCCCCACCGGCGGCCCGAACATGATCCTGGACGACGGCGGTGACGCCACCCTCCTCGTCCACAACGGCGTCCAGTACGAGAAGGACGGCAAGGTCCCCTCGGCCGACACCGCCGAGTCCGACGAGCACCGCGTCATCCTCGAGCTCCTCAACCGCACCATCACCGACGGCTCGCAGAAGTGGACCCAGCTCGCCTCGGAGATCCGCGGCGTGACCGAGGAGACCACGACCGGCGTTCACCGCCTCTACGAGATGTACCGCGACGGCACCCTGCTGTTCCCGGCGATCAACGTGAACGACGCCGTGACGAAGTCGAAGTTCGACAACAAGTACGGCTGCCGCCACTCCCTGATCGACGGCATCAACCGCGCCACCGACGTCCTCATCGGCGGCAAGACCGCCGTCGTCTGCGGCTACGGCGACGTGGGCAAGGGCTGCGCCGAGTCGCTGCGCGGCCAGGGCGCCCGCGTGATCATCACCGAGATCGACCCGATCTGCGCGCTGCAGGCGGCGATGGACGGCTACCAGGTCGCGACGCTCGACGATGTCGTCGACAAGGCCGACATCTTCGTCACCACGACCGGCAACAAGGACATCATCATGGCCTCGGACATGGCCAAGATGAAGCACCAGGCGATCGTGGGCAACATCGGCCACTTCGACAACGAGATCGACATGGCCGGCCTCGCGCAGATCCCCGGCATCGTCAAGGACGAGGTCAAGCCGCAGGTCCACACCTGGAAGTTCCCCGACGGCAAGGTCCTCATCGTCCTTTCCGAGGGCCGCCTCCTGAACCTGGGCAACGCGACGGGCCACCCGTCCTTCGTCATGTCCAACTCGTTCGCGGACCAGACCCTGGCCCAGATCGAGCTGTTCACGAAGCCCGACGAGTACCCGACCGACGTCTACGTGCTCCCCAAGCACCTCGACGAGAAGGTCGCCCGCCTCCACCTCGACGCCCTCGGCGTGAAGCTGACGACGCTGCGCCCCGAGCAGGCCTCGTACATCGGCGTAGAGGTCGACGGCCCGTACAAGCCGGACCACTACCGCTACTGATCCCGAGCGGACCCCGGTGCTACGCAGGCCCCTCGCACTCCGGTGCGGGGGGCCTGCCCCGTACCGGCCCGGCATCCCGCCCCATCCGACGTCCGCACGACCCCGAAGGACCTCGACCCCCATGCCCCGCGGCCGCTATTCGCTCCACGACACCCACGACCACACCCCCCTCGGCGAAGAACACTTCCACTGCGCCCCAGGCCCCTCAGGCTGGCGCTACGTCTCCCAGACCGTCACCCCCTCCGGCGACCACTCCGGCTCCGTCGACCTGGCCATCGACGAACTCGGCCGCCCCATCCGCCTCGAACTCAACGCGGCGAGCTGGCAGGTACGAGGAGCAGCCATCGACGGCGTCACCTGGGTACGCACCGACCCCACCGGCACCCACGCCACCGAGGGAAACGCCCCAGCCCATGCCTTCACCGGCACCTCGCCGGCCTTCCTCGTCGCCACCGCACGCCTGCTGCGCCTCACCCCCGCTTCCCCCGCGACCCGCGTCCGCCTGGTCCGCTTCACCGACCCTGTCCTGGCCCCCCTCACCGTCGACCAGTCCTGGGCCCTGCTGAAAACAGAAACACACGCCACTGACAGCGGCCCCCTGAACGTCGACGAATACCAGGTCACAGACCTGGACACGGGGGAACAGCAGGCCGTCCACCTCGCCGGCGACGTGGTGCTCGCCGCCCCCGGCATCGAACTCGAACACCTCGAATCCCCGCCCTCGACCTTCGCCTGAGAGACGGCGGACCCGCGTCAGGCAGGCGGCACGAACCCCGTGCCCGGCCCCGCGTCCTCGCGAGGACGCGCAGGCGCGACATCGAGAGTGGGAGGCGCAGCCGCGACCGCCGGACCCACGGGCTGCCCAACCGGTACCCCGGCACCCGGATACACCGGACCCGGCCCACCCACCGGACCCGCCCCGACCGGAGCCACCCGCGCGGCCCCGCCGCCGAACGCACGCTGCGCATCCCGCGACTGCCGCTCATGCACCACCGCGGCCAAATACGCCGCAGGCGGCACATCCCGCGGCGCCGGAGCCCCCGTACACGCCGCCAGATCACCGGCAAGCCGCTCCGCCATCGCCCAGCCCACCTGCGGATCCAGCTGCCCCATCCGCGTCAGATACGACCGGACCGCCAGCCACAGCCCGTCCGGCACCCCCGACAGATCGAGCCCGGCGAACCGCCCCACCAGCCACGGAGGCGGCGGGGGCACGAACCGCGCCGGCCCTGCCGGCACCCGCTCGCGCACGACGAGCGTCCCCGCGAACACGTCCCCGAGCCGGCGCCCCCGCTCGGACACCAGCGACGCGATGCACGCGACCACCCCGAACGTCATGAGGATCTCCACGACCCCGACGGCCCCGCGCACCAGCGCATGCCGGAACCGGATCGGCCCCCCGTCGTCCCGCACCACACGAAGCCCGCAGGCCAACTTGCCCAGCGAACGCCCATGGCTCAGCGTCTCCACCGCGATCGGCACCCCGACAAGCACCAGCACGAACGTCGCCACCGCCACAGCCGCGGCAGCCGCCTCGTCCAGGGAAGCCGTGGACGCCACGATCCCCATCGTCACCACGATGTACACGGTGAACGCCACGACGAGATCGATGACCACCGCCAACGCCCGACTGGGCAGCTTCGCGGGGCGCAGCTCAAGAGCCACCGCCTCGCCCGTCACAAGCTCACTCACGCCGGCCGTCCTTCCCTGCCCTGCCCTCGGAACCGCCAGTCTGCCAAGCTGAGGCCACATCGTGCCGCAGAGGTAGCCACAGCAACAGCAGCCGAGGAGCAGCCGACCCGATGGACCTCGATGTCTTCGTGTCCGCCCACCGAGCCGAGTGGGACCGCCTGGATGCGCTGCTGCGCCGCAGACGCCGCCTCACCGGCGCCGAAGCCGACGAGCTCGTCACCCTCTACCAGCGGGCCGCGACCCACCTCTCCCTGATCCAGTCCAGCGCCCCGGACCCCCAGATATCCGGACGCCTCACACAACTGGTGGCACGCGCGCGTAGTGCCGTGACAGGCACCCGCCGCGCCTCCTGGCGCGACGTGACCCGCTTCCTGACCCAAGGTTTCCCCGCGGCGGTCTACCGCTCCCGCCACTGGTGGGTCCCCACCGCACTCCTCTCCACCGCGATAGCCGCCCTCCTGGGCTGGTGGATAGGAACGCACCCCGAAGTACAGGCGTCGATCGCCGCCCCATCCGAACTGCGCGACCTCACGCGCCCGGGCGGCCAGTACGAGACCTATTACTCGAGCCACCCTGCGGCCTCCTTCGCCGCCCAGGTGTGGACGAACAACGCCCAGGCGGCAGCCATGTGCCTGGTCCTGGGCGTCTTCCTGGGCCTCCCCGTCCTCTGGATCCTCTTCCAGAACATGCTGAACCTGGGAGTGGGCATCGGCCTGATGTCCTCGGCCGGCCGCCTCGACACCTTCCTGGGCCTGGTCCTGCCCCACGGCCTCCTGGAACTGACAGCGGTCTTCGTAGCGGCCGGTACGGGCCTGCGCCTCGGCTGGACCCTCATCGACCCGGGCCCCCGAACCCGCCGTGCGGCCCTCGCCGAGGAAGGCCGCGCCGCCCTGGGAATGGCGATCGGCCTGGCGCTCATCCTCTTCATCTCGGGCGCCATCGAAGGCTTCGTCACCCCTTCGGGCCTGCCGACCTGGGCCCGCATCACCATCGGCGTCCTCGCCGAGCTGGCCTTCCTCGTCTACGTCTACGTGCTCGGCGGCAGAGCGGCCCGCGCCGGTGAGACGGGGGACCTGGACAAGGCGGAGCGCAGCGCCTCCGTACCCACCGCTGCCTGATGTGCGTTCACGGCGTCTGACCTGCTAGTCTCCTCGTCGTCCCACAAAGGCCGTTGACACGGACGGAGTGTGGAGGTAGATTCGAACAGTTGCCCCGGATTCGACAGGATCGGCCGCAACGACTAGGGTCTAGCTCGCTTCCGAGAATTCTTCTCCAGAAGCGCACCCCCGATAAATCGGAAAACGAACGCCGGTCAATACGGCTAAGAACTTCTGATAAAGTCGGAACCGCCGGAAAGGGAAACGCGAAAAGCCGAAAGGCCGGAGCGGAAACCTGAAAGGCACCGAGGAAATCGGACACGAAAGAGTCTGATA